>JAEZKE010000107.1 GCA_023436175.1 Methanobacteriota archaeon | reverse complement strand
TAACAACCTTTAAATACTATAGAATAGTATGATAATAATAACGTAATAATGGAGGGAGAATTGTGATGAGAATTAGTATGTCGTTGCCAAAAAAATTGTTAAATGAATTTGATGGAGTATTAAAAGATAGAGGATACCAGTCAAGATCAAAAGGTATCAGAGACGCTCTTAAAGATTATATAGTAAGGTACCAGTGGATGAATGAAATGGAAGGAGAACGTATAGGAATTATTGCTGTAATATACGACCACCACTACACTGGAGTAATGGAAGACCTTACCGAAATTCAACATGATTACAAAGATTTCATAAACGCAGTAATGCACGTACACATGACAGACAAACACTGTCTTGAAGTTATAGTTGTCAAAGGAGACGTTAAATACATCCGTACACTTTCAGAAAAAATCATGAGACTCAAAGGTGTAGAACACGTACGTCTTACCAGTACAGCTGTTGGAAAAGCACTTGATCTTGAAAAAGCCGGTGCAAGCAGTCCAATATCACCTTAATTAAATAAAATTTATTTATTAACAACGCAATTGCTTATCGTGACTTGTTAAACATGAGTCACGATAGGAACCACTTATTTTTAATTTATACTTATTTTCAGGTGAAAATGTGCACCTTAATAATGAATTTGAACCACTGATTAAAACTAAAATTCGCACAACACCGTATCACCTCAATCTTTTATCGGATAAAGAACGAATATTAGCCTTTCAGGAGGCAATAAAAGAAAAAGCCAAAGGCATCGTATATGATATAGGTGCTGGATGTGGAATACTCTCAGTTTTAGCAGCACCTTATGCAAATTTTATTTATGCTGTTGAAATAGATCACACTGCATCAAAATTTGCAAATTCCAATCTTAAATCTTTTGATAATGTTTCAGTGATAAACAAAGACGCAAAAGAAGTTATTTTTTCTGAAAAAGCAGATTTAATCATCTGTGAAATGCTAGATACCGCATTAATTGACGAAGAGCAGGTTCCAGTCCTCAATTCTATTTTAAAATACCTGAAAAAAGATGGTGAAGTCATACCAAAGAAAATCTTCAACGGTGCTGAAGCCATTGACATGGAACGGGAAAATATCTGTTATGAAGATAGTGAAGCGGGCGAAAATCCAAATTACAAAGTTATAAGTAATTTTGTGATATACAGCGAGATTAATTTTAAAAGCCAAATTGAAGAAAATGTGGAAGCTGATATAGAATTTAAAATTTCCAAAAAAGGATCTATTTCAGGGATTAAAATTACTACATTTACTTTACTGACTGACCACCTGATCTGTGGACCAACCCCAATGCTCAACCCACCATTACTTATTCCAACTGAAAAAATCAATGTAGATATAGGAGATATCATAAAGATCAAATTAATCTATAAAATGGGTGGTGGATTAAATAGCATTAGAACTAAAATTAAAACAGTTTCTTAGAGAATATAAAAAAATAGTAATTTTAGGTATTGGTAATGAAATAAAAGGCGATGACGGCCTTGGACCTATTATAGCTCAAAAATCATCCTCTTTATTTGACAAAAATGAAAATATCACTGTTTTTGATGGTGGAACTGTTCCTGAAAATTATACGGGCTTAATAAGAAAAGAAAGTCCCACCCATATAATTTTGGTTGATGCTGTGGATATGAAAAAAGATCCAGGATATATACGCGTAGTTGAGAAAGAAGAAATTGCAAACTATAATATTTCGACCCATGCCATGCCAGTATCTTTTTTGATAAAGTATATGGAAACTACAGTAAAAGCACAGATAATTCTTATAGGCGTTCAACCAAAAAGCATGGGTTTTGCAGAGCCAATTTCAAAAGAAATTGCAGAAAGCATCGATGAAGTCGTAGCTACATTTGACAAGCTGATTAAAAAGAATTTTTAAATGAATTTTTTGCATTCCCAATTTAATGATCTTAACCCATTTCTATATTTTGAATATTTACTTCCATTTTGCATGATTTTTCTAAAATATGATTTTAAATTTTTATAAGACATAATATATTCCAATAACACTTTAGTTACTCTTCTTTAATCCCTAATTTTCTAAAGCTTTCTAATTACATCTGAAACAATATCTCTACAATTAGCTAATGCTGGAGCCCCTGATGTGAGTAGTACTACCCCCATTAAATCAGCTATTTCTTCTTTTGTTGCCCCTGCATTAATAGCAGCATGCAACTGCTGTTCAACGCAGTAACCGCACTTATTTGAAATGATAATTCCAAGTGCTATCAGTCTTTTTGTTTTAGTCGGAAGTGCGCCATCCTTTAAGATTATTTCATCAAAATCACTTATTACATCCAAAAGTTGGGGATTTAATTTTTCATACATATCCAATATATCTGGAGAAAAGCCCATTAATTTTCTAGCTTTTTTAATAGCTTCGTGTCCTTCTTCATGTGCCATAATATCACCAGTTTAGTATATGACATTTAGATATTATTAAATTTAGTGGAATTTATCATAACTATTAACATTATATATTGAATTCACGTTAAAATATCTAAAAATTAAAGGCATACAAAAACCTTTCAAAATCCTCCAAAATCTTTGATTTTAGTGTCCTCAAACGCTTTGCGTTTGGGACATATAAAAAATTTTCAATTTTTCACGGTTGAAAAATCAGAGATTTTTCAAACATGTAAAAAAATCTTCGATTTTTTGCGGTTGCAAAACCTTCGGTTTTGCAAACATGTGAAAATTCTGCGAATTTTCACGGTTACGAAACGAAGTTTCGTAAACATCACATATTTTTAAGTGATAAAAAACAAACTTGTTAATGTTGTAAAATAATACGTTTAAATAGAGCCATTATTACTAAAAATAAATGTTAAGTGATTTCCAGTGATAAAATGAAAATACTATTTATAGGGGCAAGACTTTTTGATGATATTGCAGCATACACAAAAAAAGAAGGAATTACAAGCGTAGTAACAGAATCCAATCCTGATTCTAAAAATTTAGATCTTCCAGATATTCATTATATCGTTCCAAGGGGAATGGAAGGACCTAAAGAAATTGCACTTAAAGAAGATGTAGATGCAGTTGTACCTCTTATTGGAATAGATAAACCTCTTTTTGAAATTGCAAAATTAAAGGAAGATTTAGAAAAAAATTATGGGTTACCTGTTGTTGCATCTCCAGTAGATGCTGTTTCTATATCTCGAGATAAACTTAAGACAAAGGAATTTTTTATTAAAAATCAGATTAAAACTCCTTCTTTTAATAAAATTTCCAAAAATTTCTCTGAAATTCCACTACCTGCTGTATTAAAACAGTTAGAAGGTCAAGGAGGCAGCGGAGTAAAAATTGCAGTGAGTGAAGATGATCTTAAAAATAATATCAATGATTTTGAGGGAGCATTTGTAGAAGAGTTCGTTGAAGGTACAGAAGTATCAATTGAAGTTTTAAGATGGAATGGTGGAACAGTTCCACTTGTTCCAGTTTATAAAGGAAAAACAACTCTTGAAGGTATTCACCCTCTTGATAAATTAAAATCTGCTCCTTTAAATACAGAAAATCAAAGAAATGAAGATATACGGTCACTCGCTGGAAAGATAGCTGATCTTTTGGGATCAGAAGGAGTAATCGATATTGACATAATTATTGATAAAACAGGGATCAACTATTTTATAGAGATAAACACACGGCCCAGCGGTACACGATATTTAACAGCAGCTTCAACTAACATAAGTCCAATGCATGAACTTGTAGATATGGCTTCCCAAAAATGGAATTCTAAAGATGTTCAAAAAAGAATCATGCAATACAATGCCCTTGAGATACCAGTAGGTGACTATAAAACTCTGAAAAATAACTATAAATTTAGAGACTTTGAAAATGAAAACTGCTGGGTAATTCATGGCCCTCAAAATTTTCAACGGATAACTATCCGTGCTGAAAGTATACAAAAAGCATATGAAACCGCAAAAAGGTTAAATGTTGATTATAATAAATTTCATCAAACCTGCAAAAATTAAAACCTGCAAAAATCAAAGATTTTTGCTGCCCAAAAATTCAAAGAATTTTGAGGGATTTGCAAACACCAAAATCATAGCTTGCAAAATCAAAAATTTTGCACGCCCGAAAAATCTACGATTTTTCGACGGCTTGCAAAAACTAACTGTTTTTGCGCAATCGAAATCTCTGATTTCAATGCCCCGAATACTTCGTATTCGAAGGCTCCAAAAATCTTCGATTTTTGAGAGATTTTGAACGAATAATGTCAAAAACAAAACATTAAAATTTTAATAAATGAAAAATACAAACATAAAAAAGCCAATGTTAGTAATAATAAGATAATAAATTAAATATAAGGTGGTAAGTTGAATAATTTCCAGATAGACATTTTGATATTCATTATTGCATTATTATCAACCATATTTTTCACAGTAACTATAAAAAGAATATTGATAAAAGCCAATGTAACCGATAAACCTATTGTAACTGAACACAGCCATAAAACAGGAACTCCTACAATGGGAGGGCTTGCAATTATATTGGGAGTTCTTCTTACTTCATCCATCTATTTTACAAATAGGTATTTAATGATAGTAGCCATTATAATGGCAACTGCAGGAATTATAGGACTTTTAGACGATTTACTTGGACTTAAAACCAAAGAGATTCAAAAAAAAGTTCGAAATATATACTCTGCCCCAATAGAAATGGGCAGATTAATACTTAAACCTGGTGAAGAAGCACGAGTTGCAACTGAAAAAGCTAAAAATGACTTAGCAAAATATTTAGATGAGAAAAAAGTGAAAATAGTTGGCGAAGCCCCAATTAAGAGTGAAGTAGAAGAAAGTGAAAAAATAATTGCCCAGATTATAATTTCCCTGTTTTTATTAGGCTCAGGAGCCGTTAGTTCTGCAGTACTCGGAATTGACATTGGTTACTTCATAATACCCGTTGTAATATTTGGTATAGTCGGAGCTATAAATGCAGTAAATCTTATTGATGGTATGGACGGGCTTGCAGCAGGAATACTTGCAATAGCATCCTCTGCATGTGCTATTTTTACGCTTTCAATTAACAATGTTGACGGTGCACTTCCATTTATAGCGCTTGCTGGAGTTTCATTTGGTTTCCTCGCTTTGAATAGATATCCTGCCAGCATATTCATGGGAGATACTGGTTCTTTCGCATTAGGAGCTGGTTATATTACAGCTGCATTTTTAGGCGATATACTGTACTTTGCACTTATTGCACTTGCTATTCCAATAGTTTCAGTTATAGTAAGTCTTTTACATCGTGCTCATATCATAAACCTGCCAGTTGAACCATTACATCACACTTTAAATTATAAAGGTCTTTCAGAAAAGAAAATAGTGCTTCTATACTGGGGAATTACCATTATAATATGTGTCCTGGCACTTTATTTCTACCATGCATTTATAATTTAAATTTATATTTTTTTAGATAAATCAGAGATAATTGTGAGAAAATGAAAAAACTTACAACATCAGTTATTGTAAAAAAAATAGAAGGAACACTCACTGGCCCGGACAAAAATATTAACGGAATTTTTAATATTTTAAAGGATGCTCAAAAAGGAGATGCTGTAATAAGGCACTGGATAGATGAAACTGGGGTCAAAATTGCATCTCAAAAAGGAGTTTCCTGCATAATAACTCAAAACCCAAAGGGAAGTGCAGTAAAAACCGCAAAAGAGTTAGAGATACCATTTATAGTAACAGAAAAAATAGAATTGGCCAATGCTTTTGCTATTAATTGGGCTCTGGAAAAATTTGCAAAAGACTCTTTACGTGTTGTGGTAACCGGAACTAACGGAAAATCCACAACAACACACATGATTTATCATATCTTAAAGGAAGCGGGTTACAGCACATATACAAATACTGATTCAGAATCTGAATTCAATACACTTATAGACCCCATGGTTGCAAAACAAATTGCAGAATTTGATGCACCCATCGAAGCTGCAGTAATAGAAGTTTCTGAAGTTCAGGGATGGCTTGGAGACATTATGAAGGATCATGCCTATATAATGACATCAGCAATCAATCCGGACGTAGTGGTTGTAACCAATGTAGCCCTGGATCATATAGGTCTCGTAAATTCTATTGAAGAAACGTTTGATGAAACTTCCGGTGCAGTTAAAGGTCTAAAAGAAAATGGATCACTAATATTAAATCTTGGTGATCCACTTGTTTTTAAAATGAAAGATCTATCTTCAAATTATGGGAAAATCTTATTTTTTGGAAATAATGCAGATATTAAATTTAACAACACCGAAATCTTATATAAAGATAATACTTTAATTAAAAATGATAATTTACCATTTAAAAGTCATCATTTTATCCAAAATACCATGGCTGCTGCTGGTGCAGCTATAGCTTTAGGTATCGATCTTGAAACGATTAAAAATGCAATTTCATCATATAAAGCATTGAAAAGAAGATTTGCAGTAATTCACAGCAGTCCTTGTATAATAGATGATTTTGCACATAATCCTGATGGAATTCTCGCCACGATACAAAATGCTGCTTTAATTGGAGATGGGACACTCTTTGTAGTTTCAGCAATTCGAGGATCAAGAGGAGAAAGTATTAACAATGTAAATGCAGAAGCTATTGCTAAAGGGCTTCAAAATGTCCCATATAAATTAATTATAACAAGCAGTAATGATGTAGTGGATAATTTAAACGTTGTAACTGAAAGTGAAAAAAAAGTGTTTATAGATGCACTTGAAAAGGAAGGGATAAAATATATCTTTAATGAAAAACTATATGATGCATTGAAAAACGTACTTAAATTATCACATAATAAAGACACAATTTTATTAATTGGTGCGCAGGGTATGGATCCTGCAGGTGAAATTTTAGATAAAATTTTAGAAAATGAGAAATAAAGCCTGAAAAACATCAAAAATACTTGCATTTTTCTATTGCGAAAAGATATATTTTTCACAGTGTTTGTTTGCTTTGTTTCAAAAACTTAAGAGTTCTGTATATTTAAACATTTAAATTAATCAAACTTCATATTTAATACAATCAAATTCATTATTCACACTTGGTGATGAAATGTTCATAAAAGTAAGAAGAGATACGGTAATCATTTTAACACTTGCATTTTTATTAATAGTATCAGGAAGGGTTATGAGTTACATGGCTTTTGCCGAATCTCCTGCTACAGATCAAGGAATACCTATATCTGGAGTTATGATAAAAGGAAACAATCTCGTACCAACTGATTCTATTCGAGCTAATGTATATGCATCTGGTTTAAGGCCTGGAAGCTACATCAATGGAAGCACTCTAATCACAGATAAACGAGAATTACCTTTAAATGAAGCTATAAATAATGCTCAGCACTTTGCAACGTTGACAACCATTCCAGGTACAAGATTAACACCTATAGTAGCTGCAGATGTTAAAGTAGACAGTGCAACGGGAAGTGTCACAGTAACTGTTGTTGAAGACTGGACACAGGTACAGGTAAATACAACCAGCCTTACATCATACACAACGGGGTAAATACATGAAAATTCCGCAAAAACTTCAAGGAAAATACATGAAATGGATATTAATATTCATAGTTACAGTTGCAATGATTATTGGGCCTGCTGCAGCAACCTGTAACATCGTAGTTATAACAGATCCTACTGGAAAGGATCCAAATGGTGCAGCAGCAGGAAGTATGTCATTCCAAAACAACATGTTTCAATCAACTTTCCTATCTTCATCAAGCGGTCATTTTGCTATACTCTCTGGGGGTGAAGGTTCATCTACACCCAGATTGCAAGCTATTGTGGCAGCTGTAAAATCTATGGAAGCTGGTGCCACCCCACAAGCAGCAGCAAACCTTGCAAATTCCTATGAAGGAATTAGGGTTTTAGTTGGAACTGCTACTAAGGGTGCTGCAGTAGGGGGATCATACGATGTTTATGTGATTACTGTGTCAAATAACGGGACCATTACAGTAACTCCTCACTCATCAGATGGAACCGCAGTTTTACCTGCAGGAACAAAAGGAGCTATTATTCACCTGAGGAATACAGAGGGTAATCCGCAGTACGGAACAGCTTCAAAAGTTCGGCAGGAAACTGCAGTAAACATTGGTAAAATGATAAGAGACGGGTATTCTGCAACATACATATTAGGGCAAGCGTTTGGTGAAGTAGCAAATGATGCTGGTGAAAAATACGGTGGTGGTGGAGTAAACCTTGTTTCAGGAGTAACTACGGGAGATATGTTTACTCCAAGTCAGTTAAATACAACAGGTTATCCTATGAACACTCCTTATGCTAAAGTCAGTACATCCAGTGATGGATGGAGTATAGGTTACCCATCAGCAGAACAGTACCAGACAGATCCAATTGATGGTTCACCGCTTAAGATAGAGTATGCTTACGAAGCGCTTTCAAATGCAATTACAGTTACAGGTCAAACAGTACAGGTTTCTGTTTATGGAAGCGATGATATAGGTATTTCAGAAACTACACAAGAAATCGTATCTGCTGCTGTAAAGAAATATGGTTACGACAATGTTCAAATAGCAAATAGAATTAACTCTGCAATAGATAGTGGAACTCTTGTAGGTGTTAATTACGTAGAACCTAAAGATATCAACGTCAAAGCAAGTTCAAGAGCAGTAGGTGTTTATTTCAAACCACTTGGTAATGATAGGTCTTCCCCACCATGGAATTTACCAATAAGCTCTTCACTTTTAGATTTAATTGGAAATATTCAAACTGCCATAGGATTGATATTAGTGCTCTTAGTTTTGTTTAGAAGTACTCTAATTAAATCATTCATGAGAGGATAAAAGGCTTTATACAAGCCTTAATCTTATTTTTATTTATTTAGATACAATATTTTATTTTAAAATTGTTTTTTATCATAAATTCACTCTCATTCAACACGTTTTATATAATTAAATAGTAACCCGAATTGTTTCTTTTTCGATAATTATACATCTAATTTTTAAATTGAGTAAAAAGAGAAATAAAATCTATTATTACCAAAATTGGATCAATATGCACTAGAATATATTGACATATATACCAATTTCAATTTCTTCCCAACGATAACAGCTAAATTATTATTTTCAGTTAAGATTTATGCTTTATTTAAATACATACTAAACTAAGAGATATAATGAAGTTAACTCTAAAGAAAATTAGATTATCGCATTATTGTTTTAATCTTTAACCTTTAATTCGATACTCTTCTTTTTAGTTGAATCCTCAATGCTTGACGGTCTATTACATTCAGATTATAACAGAAACACAGTTTTGTTACTCAAATAGGTCAGTTAATTGCTGTAACAGCAGTGATTACTGGAACAAAATATTATGAAAAACTGGAAAATTAGATAGAAGAATTAAGAAATTTAGAAACTTGAAATTCATAAATTACGATAGTGATAAAATGAATACAAAAATAGCAAAAAATAAAGATTCTGAGCCTGGAATGGTAGTTTTGGCTACACTTATTCTAGTGGCTGGGGTAGCCAATTTGAATTTATCAGTTGCTAACGTGGCTCTTCCTTCTATAGGTTTGGCTTTTAATGCTTCGCAAGTCCAGATTAATCTTGTAGCTGTGGGCTTTTCACTTGGCCTGGCTTCTTCAGTACTGTGGTTCGGTGCTTTGGGTGATCATCATGGCCGGAAAATGATGCTCATATTAGGAACTTTCCTTGCCATACCTGCATCCATACTTGCAGGTTTTGCACCAAATATTGGTATACTGGTTGCAGCCCGTATAATTGGAGGTTTAGCTGCAGGAATGGCATTTCCAACAACTTTAGCACTAATAACTGCCTTGTGGTCAGGCCCTGGTCGAACAAGATCTATTGCACTTTGGTCAGGTGTAGGAGCTGCTATTGCCGCCCTTGGGCCTCTTCTCTCAGGATATCTTCTCACATACCGTTTTTGGGGATCTGTATTCTTAATTACATTACCTTTAGCATTATTAGCATTAATTATGGCTATTAAGTTCATTCCATCCCATGTAAATGAGACAAAGAATCCAGTTGACAACACGGGAGGATTAATGTCTCTCATTCTTATAGGAACATTAATTTTAGCCATTAACTTTGCTCCAGTACGTAATGCCGGAACTCTGGTAATTAGTCTAATAATCTTAGCAGCTATTGTAGGATTCTTATTTATAAGACACCAGCAGCGTATATTCAATCCTCTTTATGATCTAAAAGTCGCTGGTCGACGGATCTTCTGGGTAGCCACAAGCGCGGGAATAATTGTTTTTGGATCTCTGATGGGCGCTATGTACATTGGACAGCAGTTTTTACAAAATGTTCTAAGTTATTCGACTTTTGATGCAGGACTTTCAATCATACCTGCAGCAATTCTTATGATTTTAGTGGCACCACAGTCTGCCAAGCTCGTAGAATCGCGTGGATCTAGATTCACACTTCTTGCAGGTTATTTATTCTGTTTGTTAGGTTTCTTAACTATGCTATTGCTGTGGAAGGAGAATATACCCTATTGGAAAGTCGGACTGGCTTATGCATTAGTCGGAATTGGTGTCGGGTTAGCAGGAACTCCCGCCTCTCACTCTCTTACTGGATCCGTTCCAGTTAAACGTGTTGGTATGGCATCAGGTACAGCAGACTTGCAACGTGATTTTGGCGGTGCAATTATGACTTCTATCTTTGGTACACTACTTACAGCAGGTTATGCTTCTGCATTTGCTGCAAAAATCAATAATGCCCCTCAGCAAATCTCAACCAGCGTGGAAACAACGCTTCAAAAATCATTTTCCAGCGCTACTGCCCTTGCTCAGCAGTATCCCCAATATTCAGATCAGATCATATCTGGAGCGAAAGCTTCATTTTTGGCGGGAGATCGGTGGGCTTATCTTGCAGGGATCATTGCTATTTTGATTGGGGCTGCAATTGTATTTTATAAGTTTCCAAAGATGGAAGAAGAGAAAAAATTACTTTCCCAGTACTATGAAGCTGATACAGAAGGAGATAAAAGAATTAAAAAACTATAAATTAAGAAAAACGAATATTGATTAAGAGACTGATATATAATTACCTTAACAAACTATAATTAAAAATTTAAATTTTATGTAATAAGTATATAAACGGAATTAAATTACCCATATCGGTGAAGAAAAATGACTTTAATTTTAATACGTGCAAACAGCCAAGGAAAAATATTAAATGCCATTGCAGATATTGAAAGGCATGCTAATTTAAAAATATCAGGAAAACCAAAGATAATTGATCCTCAAATTGCAGATAAGTTAGCTAAAGGAATCCTTAAGCAGAATTTAAGGACAAAATGCGAGATAGCAGCTCTTGTAAAAGTTTTAGATGATACAACAAAAAGTATAATGCATATTAAAAAAATACACCCTCCAGCACATATCGTTGTTATAAGCGAGGAATATAAAGAATTTGAAGAAATAAAAAAGATGTTTAATAGATTACCCGTACTTAAAGGCTATTATTCACACAAATCAGTTCCTTCAGATTAAAACTCTTTATTTAATCAAATATTATTTTTCAGCTTTAATTAAAAGGTCTCGTATTGAAATACCTATTACTCCACCAATAAGGCCAAAAAGGGTAAGTATCAATACAGCACCACTCATTTCAAAAAGAACTATTTCTATATTAAAGAAGATGTTATCAATAAATAAAAAATTACCTCTAAAACATAGAATTATCAATGCAGCTATTACACCAACTACGATTCCATTTATAGCCCCATCTTCACTTTTCCCTCCAGCAATTAAAGCGGCAACTATCCCCCCAATTAGAAGTAGTAACAATGCATAATTTGAATTCACAAATAAGAATGTAGGAATTACTACAATTAAAATACCTACAATAATTGCCACTGCCCTCAATATCCATTTATTAGATGTAAATTTTAGCTCATTTTTATTAGCATTATAAGAGCTAGTTTCTTCATTTTTGGTATCTTTTATCATTTTACCACATGATTTACAGTATTTTTCACCTGCAGAACTCTCAGTTCCGCAGTCAGGACAAATATTAAATTCATTTATAGGGTCTAATTCTTCGTCAAAATGTGCATTAAAATTCTGGACATATCTAAGGGTTCCTCCACACTCACATGCCTCAAATTCATCCGGCTTTTCTCCCTCTTTAAGCTTGTAATAGCCACCACATTTTTCACAAACAAGATAGGACATTTAAACACATCAACTGAGATAATTTACTATTTACTATTTGTTTTGCATGCTTAATAAATTTTTAATAATGCAGAATAAATAATGGCCTTAATCAGAATTAAATATCTTTTTATTTTTCAAAATAACAATCATAACCCCAGGGAATATTATGGCAGCTACAAAAGCAAGCAAAAATGAATTAATATGAGCCGAATAAGCCCCAACAGCTGCATAAACCATAGATATCCCTAAATTAGATATTATAACCATAGAAACAAAACGGCTGATTTTCATACGGCCAATTCCTGCAAATAATACTGATGTTTCAGCAAGTAATGGGATTGAACGTGAAATAATAAGTATCCAGTCCCCATACTTTTTTTGAAGAGATTCAAATTTAGAGATTTCTTTTGGATCTACAAGTCGAAAAGCTGCGGGACGTCCAAATCTAACTCCGATCCAGTATCCTATTAAACAGCTGATTGTCATGCCGGTAAGAGAAATAAGAGTTCCACCTATAAAACCAAGAAAATAGCCACCAGCTGTACTTACAATACTAGAAGGAATAGGAGTTACAATATCAATAGATAACAGAAATCCTATGAATATACCTGCAATCAAACTAGTTGGTGTAGCTTGCAAAACTCCGTTTTGCGCTCCAAAACCTTGAAAAACTCCGTTTTCCAGGTTCCAAAATCCTAGATTTTGAGAACTTCCGGTTTTGAGAGACTGCAGAAAATTGTTAGTCCAATTCTCAAGTGAATCACCAAATAAGACAAAAGGAATTAAAAGAAGAATTACAATTGCAACAGCTAATAATATCAACCTAAATCTCATTTGAGTTTCTAAACTCATTTTATTTTGCAAGATTTAACTCCTACAGATATCATGTATAATAATTTTTATAATAAAGTTATTATTAAATTATGTTGTTATCTAAAATAAATAGTTTTACTAAGATTTAAGTGAATACTGTGTAAAATCATTGATTGATAGATTAATGCAAATTCTAGATTTAACTAAAATTTCTAAAAAATAGAATTAATTAACAGTATAACATGCAACAAATACAATAAAATATTTTAAATTATTAATCAATTTAATTAAGTCTTAAATAATATTATAAGCCTCAGATCGCCCATCATTCATCACGTATCAGAGCTCATAGGGTTCATCACTGGCTTAAAATTAGATTTCAAATTACAAATAAATAGTTTGCAAATTCAAAAAATAAAAAAGAATTGAAAAAACCCTCAAACACGAAGTGTTTGGGGCATTCGAAAAATCTTGGATTTTCCGCTGTTGAAAATTTTTAATTTTCAAACACCGAAAATCTTCGATTTTCGAGTGCTATCACAATCTTTGATTGTGATGCACCAAACACCCTGTGTTTGAGTGTTAACCGTACATTACACCGGCTTCTCTTCTAACTTCTTCTTCTTTCTCAAGACCTACAATCTTATCAATTGCATCCATGAAGTCGTTCATTGTAACACTGGATCTCTCTTCCCTTATTGCAAACATACCTGCTTCTGTACAGATAGCTTTAAGGTCAGCACCAGATGCACCTTCAGTTAATGATGCAACAAGTCTTATATCCACTTCTTCTTCTAAGGACATATTTCTGGTGTGGATTTTTAAGATCTCCATTCTACCGTCTTCATTTGGAATTGGAACTTCTATGAACCTGTCAAATCTTCCCGGACGTAAAAGTGCTGGATCTAATATATCAGGTCTGTTGGTCGCTGCAACGATTCCAACATCTCCCCTGGCTTCAAATCCATCCATTTCTGCAAGTAACTGCATGAGTGTTCTTTGAACTTCTCTGTCACCGCTTGTTGAACTTTTAAGTCTCTTTGCTGCAATCGCATCTATCTCATCGATGAAGATTATACTTGGTGCTTTTTCTTTTGCAAGTTCAAATACGCCTCTAACCAATCTTGCACCTTCACCAATGTATTTTTTTACAAATTCTGATGCAACAATTTTTATGAATGTTGCATTGGTCTCATTTGCAACTGCCTTTGCAAGAAGGGTCTTACCTGTTCCTGGAGGGCCGTATAAAAGTACTCCTTTTGGAGGTTCGATTCCAATATTAACAAATAATTCTGGTTTTTTAAGAGGTAATTCTACTGTTTCCTTAATTTCAACGACTTGTTCTTCAAGTCCACCAATTTGCTCGTAACTTACTTCTGGCTTTTCTTCTACTTCCATACCACTGATTAGAGGATCTTTTTCAGATGGTAGTACATTTACGATACTAAATGTCTGCTGATTTAAAGCAACCCTTGAGCCTGGTTCTAATGCATTCTTATCTAATAAACGTGAATAATTTATAACGAAATGAGGTCCTGTGCTGCTTTTTACTACAAGTTTTCCGTCTTCTAAAACTTCAGTTATAGTAGCCACTACAAGAGGAGGGGACCTAAACCTTT
>JAEZKE010000076.1 GCA_023436175.1 Methanobacteriota archaeon | reverse complement strand
TGTCGGTTGCCATGGGATTACTCTTTCATTCATTTAATCACCTTTTATGTAATCATTTACCCCTTGCTTTTTCTCTAAAGGCCATTGTGGATGGTTCCTGTGGAAGCGCACGTGGTTCCCAACCTACTTCTTCCAGCATATTCATAACGTCTTTCTTGTAGGTTATAGGGATGTCTTTCTCATTTCTTATAAATTTAGAGATGTCATCAGGTATAGTACCAAAATACTTCCTGTGAAGGTCTATATACTGATTTAATTTTATCTGTCTTCCTTTTGGAGTATCATTAGGTCGTAAGCATAATTTTGCAATCATTACCGTTGCCTCTTCACGGTTTTCAGCGGCGTACAGTAAATGTTCTGGTGCAGGTTCCCCTTCAATAACTTCACCCGACCTTAAATCGTTAAGATTCCATTTCTCTTTTTTATCAGTCCTTCCAAGGAATAATCTCCTGTATTTTGAGCCATGCGGCCCTATAACAACTGGTATTCCCCACCTGTTAACCCCCGTTGCTATTGATGCAGCTTTCTGAGAATATGCACCCCATGCAACACCGCAAGCTCCAACTCTATTCAATATATAATCCGCGATCTCCTCGAAGTTTCCTTCAAGCGGCTTTTTGGCGAAGATATTTGCGATTTTTATACATGCCCCTGCTATATGTGAATTTGAAACACATGAACCGACGTTTACTAAACCCCTGGCATCGAAGTCGCCGCTGTATTTTTCATAGAGAGTTTTACCTTCTTCATCCCGGTATTCACCTATACTCATGGCTCCACATCCGCTGGTTACCACTATATAGTTTCTTTCAAGGAATTCCTCTGCCATTTTTGCTACGTCTTCTCCACCTTCCGGATAATTGGAACATCCCACAAATGCGATAACGCCAGGTATGTCTCCTAAAACGATTGGTGCACCTACTTTCCTTATTTCAACGTCTTGAACAGGCCCTCTACCTGCCCGAACATTATACTTTTCATCTTTTACGTAGTGTTCCCCTACTTTTGTAAGCATTGACATGAGCGGAAGATCTCTTTCACATTCTTGCTCGCACCTTCCACAGGAGTAGCACACATCATATTCGTATAAATCAACGAACTTAGAAAAGTCCCCGTTACCAGCTGCCACCACTGCTTCCATCATGGGTTGGCTGTTTGGACATACCCTTTGACACCAACCGCATTCTGTACACTCTTTAGCCATTTCAGTGATTTCATCAAGGTCAGGCAGCAGTTTAAGAGCTTCACGGTCCTTTGCAATTTTCATTGCAACACGTGCGGCTACTTCACCAACTTTATCCGGATTTAATATAAGTGCACCTTCGATTTCCTCATTTACAAGCTGAGATACAATTTTATCTGCATCTTCATCTGTCATATCTGGAAGCCCAAGACATATTTTATCTGTTGTTGCAATTACTGCTGCTTTGTTCTTTTTAGCCTCTTCAAGAATATCTGTCCTTACACACTGTTCATCAACAACTATGACATCTGCAACACCGCTCCTTACGAACTTGAGCTGTTTTGAGATCGGTCCAACAACTTTTGCATTCTTGTTGTATCTTGTAATATCAAGTGCAGCACAGCATATACCACATACTTCTACTTCATCTTCAAGTTTTTCATCTTCAAGATAATCGATGATTCCGGCTCCAGGAGCAACATTGTGCCCTATACATAGTACAACGGGCTTATCCTTACTAATGGAACCCATACCTAACTCTACAAGAGGAGCATTTGCATCTCCTTTAGGCAGGTTAAGTGCAGCTATTTGGGCAATATCTCCTATCTCCATTCCTAAAGTGTCCATTAATCCCGCATGGAATGCTTTAGATTCAAAATCAACGCTTTTACCTTCCTGTCCAGTATGGCATGCAGATAAAAGATGTAAATTCTGTTCTTCCATGTAATCCATAGCTTCCCTTAAGTCACCTAATGTTTTAGGGATTTTACCAATTACAGTTCTGATAATTGGAGCTTCTATATCTATATCCATTCCAAAATCAAGAGGGAAGTCTTTACCTCTCTTCTCAATTAGATATTCTAATAAATGCCTTGCATGAGCTGAATGGGCTGCTGCACCAATACAACAAGCTAAAAGTACAATTCTAGCTTGTTGCGCTTCAATATCAATTCCACAAGCCCCTTTCTTACCTGCGGTCAAATCACATTTTCCGTAGGTACATAAACAGCACATATCACAGAAAGGTGCGTAAAATGGTTCGTATCTTTCCAGTAATTTCATGTCCCATGATCTTAAATCAGTCACATTAGGTTTAGGAGTCGACCCCATCGATTCAGTGGGCGTATCCTCTCCCTTTTTTTCAACTATTTCACCAATTGAGACTTTGAAATTTTTTGACTTCCAAAAATCACTTTTGAATTCTTTAGGTTTGTTTTTCGGTGTCACAGTAATCACCAAATTAGTAATGATTTATAATGATGGTTTAGATAGTGTTCCACCATTATATAAACTTTGCCAAATTATTAATGATTTATAATGATATTTTAAAGTATGACATCACATTATATAAATTTTATCCTTATTTTTCAAAAAATGAGTTATTTTGTAATACCAGAATTACATTAATATAACTTAAATTATTGATTTTTAATTTTCATACCATGTAATCGATCATTATTTTAACTGAAAATCAGCTCAGTATCGTTTTTCTAAAATCCAGTGTATTTTTATTATTTATTATCATTTAGTTATTATTTTATGAAGTTCTTATAATTTGAAAACACCATTTAAAAGGTCAATATTTCATAATTCAACATATATACGGTTATACACTATAAAAACGATTATAAATTAAATATAAAGTTTTAAAACAACATAAAAAAAAATTAAATGTAAAATAAAAGCCATTTATTCTCTTTTATTTATCTTCAATATTTTATTATTACAATATATAATTATCATTCATATACAATGGCTGAAAACCTGCTTAAAAAACCTTTAAACATTTTTTAAATGTCAACAAGAATTTTTTTTGTAGTTTATACATCAGATGCAACCTTAATTGAATTGATATCTTTTAAAATAGCATAATGGCATTAATACCAAAGGTCAATATCCCCCTATTATTGTAATGACCCCATTTTAGAATTTAAGAGTATTTAATTGGCATTTCTACCAGGTTTTACCCATTATTTTTAGATATAGACTATCCTCCAAATAGATGGACAAAGAGTATTTTAATTGAAATCAGCTTATCACCAAATACTTATGATAAAATATAACCTATCCTAAATTTTAGGCATATTAATCATTTAAACCAGAACAGAACTGACAGACAGATTTATCATCTACAATGATCTCTTTTTTATCCATTACATGCTCACCGCAGACAGAACATGTTACTATATGCTGAGGAATACCTGGAATTTCAATATATGCGGTTTGCAGCTTCACTAAAGAAAGCAGGTCTTCATCCGGCATTTCAGATAACTTTTTAATTGCAGATTTCTTTTCTTCCATAACTTTAGGCATATTTTTTTCTCTAGCTAATTCTGCTACATTTTTAAACCATGTCCAAAGACCAGGAGTAGAATCAACCAGATCATCTTTTGCAGATGCCCGGATTGCTTCTCCAGTAGTCATGTCCACAAATGTTGCCACGAATTTACCATAATCTCTGCATTTTAGAGTTCTACGGCCAACAGTACATCCAGTTATTGCCTGTATAGCATCAGGCATGCATCTATCTGTTTCAACAGTTACCATAAGATTTTCATCTGGTTCCATGGGATCCATACTAAGCTTTTTCATAGCGGCAATGCTCATTCTGGTCCCCATAATTACGCCAGGACACATTTCACCGTGCAAATCTTTCGCTCTATTAAGTAAAACTTCATAATCATTCATATTTTTCACCTTTACTTATTTTAAAGTTGTATTTAACGTCTTACATATTTAAACATAACGAAAAATACAGCTTAAACTTTGATCAAAACATTAAACTCTTAAATAAAGGTTAGAATTTTCTCGTGATGTTTTCAAATGAAACTTGAACATGTGATGAAGTTCCTCCAATTATTACTTAATAAAAAAATTGGTTTAATCAATAACCATTCAAAACTAAAAATTAACATAATGCCATATTCAGTTAAGTTAATATTGAAAACCAAAAAAGAAAACTAATTTATATAATGAAACCCCATTTACCAAATTAGTTCTTCAGTTCAAGTTTTTATCATTTAAAATTAATTATTACAATTTCTACTAAAAAACCCCTTTTTGTAGTACTTTTTTATTACATTTTTTACTAAAATCAGCAAATAAGTAATACTTACGAAAACGTTTATATTATAAAAAATAGAACCTATTTCTGTAAAAATCAAGGAGATTTAGTAATATGCATATACCTAACGGTTTTATCCCTTTGTGGCAGTGTGCCATTTATTTTGTTATTCTCATTGTAGCGTTGATCTTCTCCCAAAGGTGGGCCAGAAAGAATCTTGATGAACGATCCGTTCCTTTAATGGCGGTTTTAGCTGCAGGTATATTTGCTATAATGTCCATGAATATTCCCATAGCATTTGGAACCAGTGGACACATGGTAGGTGGAGCTTTAATCGCTCTTGTATTCTGTGCTCCTGAGGCGGCAGTCATAGTGTTCACCCTGGTACTATTGGTCCAGGCTTTATTCTTCGGAGACGGAGGAATAACAGTTTTAGGTGCTAATGTGCTTAACATGGGGATTATAGGAGGACTTGTAGGATTTTACGGATTCAAAGCGCTCAGAAAAATAGTAGGAAAAATAGCAGCAATAGCTGTAGCATCATGGTTATCAATTTTCATAGCAGCAGAAGCTGTTGCAGTGGAAATGTGGTTAGCAGGAACATTCCCGCTCGTAGCAGGGCTTGAAATGATGGGAATATACCATGCAATAATAGGAATCATCGAAGCAGTTCTAACCGTGGTAGTAATCATGGGACTGGAAAGTGTGCGCCCAGATTTACTTGCATGGAACCAGAAAAAGAAAGTAAATAATAATAAATCCGAAGTGGAGACACAAAATGAACCCCAAAGATAAGAAATTTGTCCTGGCAGGTTTAGCAATCTGCATAGTGATAGCTGCCTTAGCACCATTTATAGCTTCAAGCAACCCTGATGGGCTAGAAAAAACCGCTGAAAATATATCTAACACTGAAGAATCCACAACTTATGAAGCACCTATGCCAGACTATGTAATACCAATTTTGGGGGAAAATAATCCTTATGGAGGTATATTGGCATTAGTTATAGGCATTTTAATAACTTTAGGGCTTGCATACATTGCAGCAATTTTATTACGCAGGAAAAAACCACCAGAATCATCAGAATAAGTATTTTCAGGAGATAAATCAATGAGCATGAATTCAATTATTAATTTGGAAAATGAAACTATGAAGGAAAGTTTCCTTCATTTAATGGACGGAAGGATCAAGTTAGTAATATTGGTGTTCATTACGATCTACGCGGTTTACACTACAGAACCCGCAATTCTTGTTTTGCTCGAAGTTTATCTTTTATTATTAATTTATTTATCTCAAATCTCATTTAAAACCACTTTAAAGAGAGTATTATTGCTTTTGCCATTTGGTGGTTTGATTATAGTTTTTCAACCATTCATACATCCAGGTAATGTGATGTATGCTTTGCCCTTTGGCATTAATGTTACTTATGAGGGTTTAACCTTTGGAATACTGTTAATGTCACGTCTTATCGTTTCTTTAACTGCAATCGTGCTTTTATCATCTATAAGTCCCATGCAGGAGGTAGTGCAATCCTTTAGGAAGTTAGGTATGCCCAAGGAATTCGCAATGATATTCAGCCTCATGATCAGGTTTTTGTTCATGTTCTTTGATGAATTAGAGGCAATAAGACACGCCCAGGCAACCCGAAACTTTGACATATTCAATAAAAAAACATCATACACATGGAGAATGAAACAGATTGGGTATACCATAATGATGATGTTTTTAAGGGCTTATGAACGTGGAGAAACAGTTTATCTGAGCATGGTAAGCAGGGGATACTCCGACAAATCCCAGCTTTACAATGATAGAAATAAAAAAATAGGTTCAAAAGAGTATATTTTTACGGGAATAACCGTGGCACTGATAATATGCCTTGAAATTGCCCATTATTTTTCAATTATGTAAATATGCCCAACATTTCGTAAAAAAAATAGAACGATATTTTACTATTACTGCTGAGTTAAATAATTGCAAAATTCTTACACCAATACGTAAGGTTCAACTTTAACTCATTAAAAAATGAATATTATTTCTACTTCTTAAAAAAAAGAAGTTAATTTATATCTGTGGTTCCAGCCGTTTAATCATAAATGCTAAAAATCCAACTATCATCGGGAAAAGAAACAGATATAATATTATAAGCACGAATGGTGGGAACATTGGTTTACCGCTAACCGTTGAAGCTGCAATCAGCATGATCATAAGAATTACAGGTCCAAGTATAGCAACAAACATGTAGATCATGGTAAATGAGTTTAATTTTTGAGCGTAATCCTTCAGTTTCATTCTCATTTCATATGCAATATCTTCTGCAATAACGTTCAGTGTCCTTGAGAGATCTCCACCACTGGATAATGTTCTGGTTATCTGATGAACAGCTCTTTTCATTCCATCAGAGTCTATTCGTTCGCTCATATCTAATAATGCATTTTCCGTTGTTTCTCCGTATCTAATTTCTTCTAAAGTTCGTGCAAATTCTTCAGAAAGCGGGCCATATCCAGATAAAGCCACCGACCTCATACTTTCATGGAGTCCAAGTCCTGCACGAAGTTCAGTTGCCATCTGCCTTAAAGCGTATGGCAGTTCCTTTGATGCTTCATTTGATTTTTTCCCTTTCTGGAGTTTAGGCAGGAAAATGATCATAACAGACATTAAAAATATCAGCATCCCAAATACAATACCTATCTCAATTCCAAATCCGAGAACGGTCATTACAACCATGACTAAAACAAATGATACTGCACCCATTCCCATAATTAATTTGGGATCTAAACCTTCCTTGTCCTCTTCTTTAAGCAGTTCTTCAAGTGATGCCTTCTGATATGCATCTCTCTGGGCCTTGTCTTCTTTAGGTTTATCCTGTCTTTCATATTTTTTGTCGATGAGCTCTTTAAACATCTGGATCTCATCTTTGTCCATCTTCATTCTTTCTATAACACGGGGAGAATCATTCAGGGATCCAAGTCCTCGAGATCCAAGTTTTCGAGATCCAAGTCCTGACTGGGATTTTGATCTGATATCACTTAACTTGTTTACAGGTGCCTGTACACCCTCCCCTACTTTTTTACTTGAATCAATTGTAGCGCCGCCGATCATGTCGAAGATTTTTTTAAGGCCGTCAAAAGCCATCCTATCACCACATCACTATCATTATTATAATATCTTATCCAGAACTTCATCTGGGTCTCGATAATATTCACTGATCCATTCTCCAACTTCCTTGATGGATCTAATGTTGTTATCTGCCATATACTCTAACATTAACCTTCTCTTTTCAATTTCCTCTTCAATTTCAGTGATGGTTATTCCACGAAGTTCAGCCATTTCCCTCAATGTTTGACTTGCAATACCAACATATTCTACTTTATCAACCATGTTGTTCCATTCAAACACCCGGTTTAACTGCACATTACCTTCTTCCATTCCTACTACCTCTGCAACTTCAGTTATTCTCCTTATAGATCCCCCTTCAGGCCTATACATCCTATTTTGCATTATTATGAAGTCCAACGCAGGTATCATAATATTTGGAACGTTCATTGGAGGATTTATAAGTCTGGTTATAGTTTCACGTGCAGTGTTGGAGTGAAGGGTACCGAATCCAGAGTGTCCAGTGTTTAAAGCTGTAAAAAGAGTTATGGCTTCACCACCCCTTACCTCTCCTACAATTACCCTGTCTGGTCTCTGTCTGAGGGAGTTTTTAACTAAAGTATCCATGTCCAATTCTCCCTTTCCCTCAATGTTAGGTGGACGAGTTTCCATACGTAAAACGTGTGCATGAGGCAGCTGAAGCTCTAAAGTATCTTCTATAGTAATTATTCTCTCACGAGGAGGAGTGAATGAAGTTACTGTATTCAAGGTTGTAGTCTTACCAGAACCAGTACCTCCAGCTATAATTGCGTTACATGGTTTAACTCCAAGTCCGTCAACACAAACCCATAAAAATCCTGCTAAATGAGAAGACATAGTTTTAAAGTTAATTAAATCAATAACTGTTAATGGATCTTTACGGAATTTTCGGATGGTTAATGAAGAACCATCTGCAGATACCGGTGGAATGGTTGCATTTACCCTTGAACCATCCTCTAACCTTGCATCCAAAATAGGTGTTTGCTGGTCTATTCTACGGTTTACCTGTCTTGCAATAACATCTATAATTGCTTTAATATCAGCATCATCATCAAAAATAACATTTGTCTGCATCATCCCTAATTTTCGGTGGTAGACAAATACAGGATTACCTGTTCCAATTACCATTATTTCCTCAAGGTCATCGTCTTTAATCATAGGATCAAGTTCACCATATCCTAACATTTCCTGAGATATTTGTGCTGCAAGCTTATCAGTATCTCTTACTCCCTTCATCTTCAGGAATTCTTTAACTTCACTTGCAAATGAAGATTCATCAACTTTGAAGTTTTCACCTTGAGAAACAGCAACTTCAACTAACTTTTCACGAATTTCATTGAGCAGTTGCCTTTCCCTTTCAGTAAATTTAGGAACAGACACATTGTAAAGAGGGATTAATCCATCTTCTATTATTTCTGCTTTTATTCCCCTTGAAGTCTTTTTCATCTTTTTGGGATGTCTTTTTGGCTTTTCAATGACCTTTTCAATTGCAGGCTCTTCAGTTATTCTATCGGATACAGCCTTGTTAATTGCAGATCCGCCCATGATACTATCTAATTTGAATCCATCATCATCGTCATCAAAAAAAGATCTTTTTTTGCGTTCAGATGTTTCCGCTGCATTGTTCGATCTTCCAAGTAGATCCTCCCTATCTACTTCATCTTCAGCTTGTCTTGGCTCATATTCTGATTTTTTAACTGGTTCTTCGACAGTTTCATTTTTCTGTTTATCGTCGCTTTCAGTGAAATCACTGGAACCAAATTCCCCTAAAAGATCCCTGAGTATTTCTTTCCGCTTATTTTTCATATGCCTCACGATACCCTATAACTACGTATTTATATAGCCTATCCAATATTTAAGTATATGGAAACACAGTGTAAGTGTGGGAACGCATGCATACGACCTGCTTCAACAGTTCTAAAAGATATTGAATCATTTTACAGGCCATGTACAGAATGTAAAACGTGGAAATTAAAGAAATTTTCCCCATTATCCCGCCAAATCGATATAGACAAAATTAATACAACTATTGGACTTTGTGAGTGCGGTAAGAGACATCTTGATATTGTAATTGCACACGTCTTGAAGATAATGATTGATGAAGGAATAAAAGATGAAAGATCAACTCTAAGAGATACGTGTGTTCCAATTATAACTCCTGCATATCCTTTAAATTCTGCCCCATATCTCCCTGAGAATTCTTTAGTGATACTGTCAGATGAAATAACTAAAAAATGCGCTCAACGAATAGTAAACGAAGTTAATGAAGTCAAAGGAGTCCTTAAAGGGAATATAATGGAAACTGCAGGAATAAAAGACTCTAATCTTAGTCCAAATGTATATGGACTTCTCGCGGGATGTGATATAAGGTGTGATATTATCCAAACACCGTACGGAATATTATGCATCCATAAAGAGCAGGGTAAAATACATATAGAATTTCCAAAGGTCAAATCTCCCAAAATTGAAATCCTGCAAAAAGTTTTAGAGGAATATGATGCTCCTTCTGTTTTGGATTGTACCTGCGGGCCTGGAACACTTGGTATTTTCTGCCTTAAAGCAGGGGCGAAAGAAGTTGTTTTCAATGATATCTGGTTCCCTGCCGTAGTAATGACTGCAATTAATCTAGAAACAAATGGATTTCCAGTAGATTCATGGAATCCCGACGAAACTGTAGTTGCTGAAGGAAAAAAATTTAAAGTCCTTTCTTTAGATGTAAGATATTTAGAGGAAGCTTTAGATGAAAAATTTGACATCTGCATCATTGATGCATTCCCTGGTGTTGATACCACTGAGTTTGTGGAAACTGCAGGTAGATTAGGGAAAGAAGTGGTTGTGATTTAAGTTAGTTTAACGAGGAAACAGTATGAGCATAGAACTCGGCAACAGATTATTTGACGGCCCTCATCTTCTTAAAGAATGGGATCCTTTGAATTTTCCTGCAATTTATGCTATCTTAATGAAGCCAAACCCTAAAAATGAACGTGAAACTTATCAGATTTTGTATATCTGTGAGTCCACTGAATTTTCTGAACTTAAATCCGGTCTCGATCATCCTAAGTATGAGTGCTGGTTTAAAGAAGCTGGTTTTAAAAGTAATATCTATATTAGTGCACATGTGATGCCTAATTCAACCTTTGAAGATATAAAATTGTTGAAAAATGTGTTTATAGAAATGTATGAGCCTGTTTGTAATGATCAAACAGAGAATGCAGCCAAAAAATAAATATTTTTACTTGTTTTTATTTAAATAAAATTATAACCTGGCATTTAAAATCCCATATTAAAATAAACCACAACTGCAGGCACGATTAAAACTCCCATCAAATTAGACTTATTCACACCAAGGTAATGCGGAAGCAGTCCAAGTGAAATGGCTGTTACATACATAAGCAGCATGAAAAAGAGATTTGCACGGTACCAGATAGAAAATCCAATCACAAGCAGACTCATAAAAGTAATTACAGCCCATGAGAGTTTTCTATAATTTATCCTCTCTATGGACTCGCTTACAATATCTCCTAATTTTAAACATAAAACAAGTGAAATTGAAACTGCGGTTAATGCTGTGAATACAAAAAATATAAGATGACTAAAATCAAAGTTCTGCAGGATGTTGTTTACATAAACTGCAATACCGCTCCTCGGATTCCCAATTAAAAATATCATCACAAGTGAAAAAAGCGTGTCAGCCGTGTTAACACCGCTAATTGCTGTAATAAAACTTTCATTGTTACTTTCAAAGTTTCCACCACCCGTTAGTTCCTGTGCAATCAGACTTCCCTGTGCAGGGCCAAATCCAGGTAAAAACCCAAGAATTGTCCCTGCAATTCCCCCTGCGATAATCCCTCTGATTATATCACTGTTAATTCTAAAATGATGAAACCTGTTTTGTGTTGGGACAAATGAACGCTGTTGTAAGCTGTAAATTAGAGTACTTACCCCGAAAAGCCCAGTAAAAACACAAAGCAGTGACACATTAGACGATACAGGTAGATTCAGCATGATATAACCCATAATTCCCGAAAATAAAAATAATACAGCAGACCACAAAAATGATTTTAAACTGTTGTTCAGCCTTATAAACATAAATATAACAATTATTACAAGTAAAATCCATATGTAAGGCTTAATTGGTTCATAGATTACTGGTAAGAACATTATAAAAATTGGCAAAAGAAGCACCGTAATTAAAATTGCCCCAAAACCACCTGCCGCTGCTAGTCTTACTGCTTCTTTACCTCTCCCTTCAATCAAAAGTTGATGTCCAGGTAAAATTGATAAAACCGTACCTTCTTCAGGGACTCCTAAAAACATTGAGGGTATAAACTCCAAAAGGGCATGGGAAATTGCCATGGAAATTAAAAATACACATAAAACCTCCGGGGAATAAAATGCCAAAAGAAATGAAGATGATGCAAAAATAAATGTTCCCACAGTATTAACATGGATTCCTGGAATTAATCCAGTTATAGTTCCACATATAACTCCTATTATGCATGCCAGTATTAAATCGAACATTATCAATCCCTCATCCACACATGATGTTTTTGTTTGAAACAAAATCATCATTTAGAAAGTTGGTAATCTGTGTATTACATTAATAATAATATATATAAAGTTATTTGTTTTAGTTTCAATAATTTTAAGAATAAAATCATTAATGACAAAAAAGGCGATTTAATGAGAGTTAAGGATATTTACATCTTAAAAATCATAAATTTCCTTTAAAATATTTTCTAAGAATTATTTCGGTTTAAATACTACAACAAACTTTTTTAAACTTAAAAAAGCATAATAATAATACAAAATACTTAATTAGTACTATAAATTGAATTCAATTAGATTACAGTTAAACATAGAAAAATGCTTAATTAATCTCTTATTATCAACAAATATCTATTAACACATTTTAAATTAAAATTAGTTAATTTTAATGGCATATAATCCATTAAGAGGATTAGAAGTATATATTTAGATAATTATTGTAACTTATTGAATTTTAGCATGATTAAGTTACTGAAAGTATTTTAGGATAAATGGAGTAATTTAAATGGTTAAAGAGGAACATGTCCAGTTTGTAGTTATAGCCGCGGTAATTACAGCTATTGGGGGAATGTTATTTGGATATGATACCGGAGTAATTTCAGGAGCGATATTATTTATCAGGGAGGCTTTTTCACTTTCAAGTACAGCTCAGGAGATTGTTGTAAGTGCTGTACTGGTAGGTGCCGTAATTGGTGCAAGTATAAGTGGATTCTTAGCTGATAAATACGGCCGTCGTATAATGGTTATTGCTGCGGCAGTAGTTTTTGGAATAGGGGCCATATTCACTGCACTGACTCCAGAAGTTTATACATTAATCCTAGGTAGGATAGTAGTTGGTATAGCTATTGGAATAGCATCATTTATTGCACCCCTTTACATTGCTGAAGTTGCACCCGTCAGCATAAGAGGTGCACTTGTATCCTTAAACCAGCTCGCCATAACAGTAGGCATAGTTATTTCATACCTTGTGGATTTTGCCTTTGCCCCCAGTGGAGGCTGGCGGTGGATGCTCGGGTTAGCCGTAGTTCCAAGCCTTATATTGGGGATTGGGATGTATTTCATGCCTCCAAGTCCAAGATGGCTTTACAGTAAGGGAAGAATTGACAAAGCACGTTCTGTTCTTGAACGTATAAGAATGACTAAAAATGTAACTGAAGAAATGAAAGAAATCCGAGAGAGCTTAATCTGTGAGCAGGAATGTAAATGGTCAGAAATATTAGATCCTGTAATCAGGCCCGCTTTAATAATAGGCGTAGGACTTGCTGCTTTTCAACAGTTAACTGGTATCAACACCGTTATTTATTATGCACCAACCATCCTTGAATTTGCAGGTTTTCAATCAGCTGCTGTTTCCATACTTGCAACTGCAGGAATTGGTATGATAAACGTAATTATGACAGTTGTAGCCATATTACTTATAGATAGAGTTGGCAGGAGGCCATTACTCCTGATTGGACTTATTGGTATGGTAATCAGCCTTGGAATATTGGGAACTGCTTTTGTTTTACCAGGATTATCTACATCTTTAGGTTTGCTTGCTGTTATAAGCCTGATGCTGTATGTTGGTTCATTTGCCATAGGTTTAGGGCCTGTTTTCTGGTTAATGATCTCAGAAATCTATCCGCTGCGAATAAGGGGACGTGCAATGAGTACTGCCACAATAGTCAACTGGGGTACTAATTTACTGGTAGCAATAACTTTTTTATCCCTTATTCAACTAATTGGAACTCCAGGTACATTCTGGCTTTACAGCATAATTGGAATTATTGCATGGGTTTTTATCTATTTCCTTGTACCTGAAACTAAAGGTAAATCTCTTGAAGAAATTGAAAGCCAGTTACGTTCTGGAAAACGCCTTCAAGAGATAGAGGGCCCCAAAATAAACCAAAAATAAAGGTTGAATTTTATGGAAATTAAATTTAAAGATATTGAAAATTATGGCATTATAGGAAACCTTGAAACGTGTGCTCTTGTTGGCAATGATGGATCTATAGATTGGTTGTGTTTCCCATACCTTGAATCACCTTCAGTATTTGCGGCAATTTTAGACAACAAACGAGGAGGGCATTTTGCTATTCAACCTGTTTCAAAATTCAGCTCATTTCAATCTTACATTAAAGAAACAAATATCCTCCAAACTACATTCAATACTCCATTTGGAATGGTTACAATAACCGATTTTATGCCTGTTAACCTGTATAATGGAACTAAACATCACAGAACCATTTATCGAAAAGTTAAGTGCATAGACGGACATATTAGGCTTAAATTAAGCTTCAAACCACGTTTTAATTATGCTAAAGATATTCCTGATTTTAAATTAATAGATGAAGGGGTGCTATGCAGTCTTGAAAATGAAAATTTATTTTTAAATACAAAAGTTCCACTGGAAATCAAAAATGGAGAGGTGACAAGCCACTTTAATATGAGAAAAAATATGGAGATATGGTTCGTTCTTCAATATAATCAACAGGAAGGCTATTATTCCCAAGATAATGAAGATTTCAATAAAAAATTAAATGATTTGCAGAAATACTGGCAGAACTGGACTTATAAATGTCAGAAGATCTGTGTTCTTGAAGATATCTGGCATGATATTATTGCTCGTTCTGGTCTGGTACTTAAATTGCTGGCAAATCCAGAAAGCGGAGCAATTGCAGCCGCTGCAACAACTTCCCTCCCGGAATGTACTGGAGGAGTAAGAAATTGGGACTATCGTTATGCATGGATTAGAGATTCTGCATACACAATACAAGCTCTTTTCCATCTTGAACACATACAGGAATCTCAAGATTACATGAGATGGATTAACAGTATTATAAAACAGGATACCCATCCTTCAGACATCCGTATAATGTATCCCCTCCATAAAGATGAGGATATCAAAGAACAGATGTTAGAATATCTTTCAGGTTACAAACAATCCAGTCCTGTCAGAATAGGAAATGCCGCTGTTAATCAAAAACAGCTTGATATTTATGGAGAATTAATAAACGCTATTTATGATACCACCCGCTATGGAAAGGACATTTCAGATGAAACATGGAAATTTATAAAAAATTTTGTTGATTATATATGTGAAGTTTGGAGCACTAAAGACCGAGGAATATGGGAAGTAAGGGGTGAACCCCGCCATTACGTTCATTCAAAGCTCATGTGCTGGGTAGCTGTTGATCGAGGAATTAAAATAGCAAAATTTAGATATGGAAGCTGCCACCCACTGGATGAAAACAGAGAAAAAAATCAAAACAGCAATATTAGAGAATGGTTTCAACAAAAAAATAAATAGTTTTGTTCAATCCTTTGATTCAGATGCCATCGATGCAACAACATTACTTATTCCAAGAATGGGATTACTTCCTTATGACGATCCACGAGTTCAGGGTACCATTGAAGCAGTGATGGAAAATTTAATGACTGAAAAAGGTCTTGTTTACCGCTATAAAAATGAGGATGGGCTTCCTGGAGATGAAGGCTGTTTTGCACTTTGTTCTTTTTGGCTTGTAGATTCACTTGCCCTTTCTGGAAGGTTAGATGAAGCTATACGTATATTTGTTAATGTAATTCGGTTAATGAGTCCTTTAGGTCTTTTAGCTGAAGAGATAGATCCTGAAACAGGTAAACTGCTTGGAAATTTTCCGCAGGCGTTCAGTCATATAGGTCTGGTTAACAGCGCGTTATATATTGGAATAGCCCGAGGCAGGAAACATAAGGGACCTAAACCTCAAGGATTTAAACACAGTGTTCCATACAAAGCGGAACAACTCAAAATAAAGAAATAAAATCTGTATTTTTAAATAAAACAAGCTAAAAATAAAAAATGATTTATAGTTTAAAAAAGTTGTAATTTAAAAAAATAGAGAGATTAAAATTACATTAATCTTCTGGTATCAGTAACTTCTATGCTGTTAACCCCGTTTATTTTAGCGAGGTTTTCTTCAACCTTTTCAGTTCCCCCTTCCTGGTCTTCTACAATAACCATAACATTGAGGGCTACGAGACCAAATGCAATTGGTTCTTCGTCTACTTTATGAAGTTCTGCGCCTTCAGGAATTGATGTTTGAATATCAGCCTTCATTTTTTCTAAATCGACATCAGGACTTTCTGGCATTAATTTTATTGTTGCTACTACTTCTCCCATTTAAATCACCAATATAAAATTTTGATTGGTTGTCAAGTATCTTAATCAACCAATTAAAAAATAGTTTAATTCATATATAGTTTAAAAAATACTTAAGGACCTGTAAATCCACATTTGCAGGTATAAAGGTGCCCAAATGTTCGGCACTTTTGACATCTGTAGAGTA
>JAEZKE010000058.1 GCA_023436175.1 Methanobacteriota archaeon | reverse complement strand
TTTTTGGAGGTGACCCGCCCACTGTGCAATATAATCTTCTATGAGCGAAAGGGGATTCAAAGAGGCTTAGCCTCACATAGAAGATATTAAGCGACATATTTGGATACTTGCAGGTGCCCGCCAACCTGCAATTAAGATGCAGTTTTTAGTTTTACTCTGATATCACCTTCTTTTAAATCATTATTAATTGAGAGATTTCCAGTATCAAGAAATATGGAGATGATCTTCTAATCCCTCAGTACTTTTAATCATGTTCTTAACTTATTATTGAACTGGTTTTTTTATAATTTAGTTCATGTACTTCACGTTTTAATATTGGGGGCTAAATTTAAGTATTTATTCCAGATTTATACCCAAATCTATACCAAATGTTGCCACAGTAAAAAAAATAGCTGATGATAATACATTTTTTTTAAAAAATTTAATCAAAATAGAAAAATAGCGATTTTTTGATTAGATATTTTGACTTTGTCAATTGTATCAAAAATAAGGGAAAATAGTTAGTCCAATGTAATTTTTAAAAGAATAGACAGTGCTATAAGCTGAATTACATTGATGGAAGACAATGGGAATTGAGGTCTGTCTAAATCAAAACCATGATGATTTATTCCCATAATCAGATTTAGGATTAAGATTCCTGTAGATACAACATTTTGAAGCAGTAAAAGTGAAGCAAAGACTAGAAGGCCCATGGTAAATTTAGATTTGATCTGCCTGTAATTTTTCATGTAGATATAAATTAAGGCTATTAATAAGCAGATATTTGCAATTCCAACTGCAATAGATAGATAAGAGGTTCCTATACCCACAAAATCGATCCCATTTGGACCTATATGTATGGGTCCTAACTGTATACCTCCATCATTCATACCACTACTGTTTATATGAGGTACGCCATGTGCTATACCAATATCTGGGCCCATATTCGTATTATTTTGGGCATTTGTAAAATGTGGCCCAATATCTGGGCTATTTGGCATTGCATTTGTGGAATTTTGTATCATTTTTATCCTCTACTATCTCAATTTTTTGCATTATAGATATCTACTTTTTCCCAATTTGTTCCCAAATCTCGTTAAAAACATCGTAATTTTTTTCCATATTTTCTGAAAGAAAATACATTTTTCCGTATTTTCCTCCAGTAGACTTAATAATGCCGTTATCTTCTAAAACTTTAATGTGATGCCTTATGGTTTTATAATCAAGTTGTAATTCTTCAGAAAGCTGGTTAGCATTAAATGGTCTATCGTTTAATGCTTTAATTATTTTGGCGCGGTTTAATCCACCCTTCATACCGGCGATTAACCACCACAACAGCTTTTTCATGCAATCACTTGGGAAATATGAGCTATATTGTACTTTTTATAATTTAAAAACTTGATTAAGTTACTTATTTTTATATTATTCTTTCAATTGGCACGACAAGAATATCCTTTGCACCTATTTTTTTAAGTCTGTTTACAGTATTAAAAACTTCACGTTCATCTACGACTGCTTGCACTGCTACTATATTCTCGTTTGAAACAACTTGAGAGACTGTAGGTCCTGTGAGTCCAGGCATTGCTTTTTTAACGTCTTCAAGGAATTCTTTATTGACATTCATCATAACGAGCTTTTTGCCCTCTGCATCTAGAACTCCTTTTATACCTGTCCGTATGGCTTCTATTTTTTCGTTTTTGTCTTTAAAACTTTCTTTATTTGCAATTAGTTTTATGGAGCTTTCAAGTATGGTATCTATAATTTTAAGATGGTTCATTTTGAGTGTGGTACCTGTACTTGTGAGATCCGCGACAATATCAGCTACGCCTATAAATGGTGCAATTTCGGTTGACCCGCTTAATTCAACTATTTTGACATTTATACCTTTATTTTCCAGGTATTTTTTTGTTAAATTAGGAAATTCTGTGGCTACGATAGCACCATCATCTATATCTAATATGTTATTAATTTTAGAATCTTCAGGCACTGCTAAAACAAGTTTAGCACTTCCAAAATTAAGATCTTCTAAAATTTCAACATTTACCTCTTTTTCTTTTATTAAATCAAGGCCGGTTATTCCAAGGTCTGCGGCGCCGTCTGCAACAAATTCTGGAATATCTGCAGCCCGGGTAAACATAACACTTGTATCTTCGTCATATGTTTCTGAGAAGAGCTTTCTATTTGTCGTATCTTTAATACCAATTCCTGATTTTTCTAAAAGTTTAACTGCAGGATCACTAATTCTTCCTTTTGATGGAAGCGCTATTTTTAACTGCATATGCGTCCTCCCTGTAAAATTGATTAAATAATTATCTTTATAGTGAATAACTAAATTATTGCTAATTTAAATCGGTTTATATTTGTTTTAAACATGCAAAACCATAGGTTTTTGCGGTTAAATAATCGAGAGATTATTTAAACATGATTAAATGAATTTAAGGAATATATATTTTATAAATCTAGTTCGTTATTCACTATAAGTAGTCTGACATGTACTTTATATATTTTGGATAAAGGTTATTAAAGGCTTTATGCCCAATTTGAAATTAAATACGATAATATTGTCTTATATTGTACAATGTGTACTTTTAAAACTTTGGTAATGATATGTTGTTAAAGGATTTATATCATACAAATTTTATTATATCTTATATAAATCTATTTTATGCAAAATGTATTTTTAGACTTTAATAAATTATATAATAGATATTTATGTAAATTAATCTAAAATTTAAATATTTAACCGGTGGTTCCATGGAAACAAAAAGTATTTTAATAGATAACGTTACTATACTGGGCGATGAGATTAAAAAAGGTTCAGTAATCATAGAGAATGATAAAATTGTAGAAATAACTGAAAAATCAGGCTCATACAGTGCTGATGAGGTAATAAATGGTGAAAAAAAAGTTCTTATGCCAGGGCTTGTAAATACACATACTCATCTTTCAATGACACTTATGAGGGGACTTGCAGATGACTTACCCCTTGATACATGGCTGAATGATCACATCTGGCCTGTAGAGGCCAATTTAACAGGTGAATACTGTTATGCGGGGGCTTTACTTGCCTGTGTCGAAATGATAAAATCAGGAACCACTACATTCAATGATATGTACTTTTTTATGGATGATGTGGCAAAAGCAGTTGATAAAGCTGGTTTAAGGGGCATGCTTTCCCATGGAATGATTGACCTTGGAGACGAAGAAAAGAGAAAAGCAGAATTTAAAGAAACCATGAGGATAATAGAAAAATGCCATGATACTGCAGACGGAAGAATAAAAGTCGCATTTGGGCCACACGCACCTTACACCTGTTCAACAGAACTTTTAAAAGAAGTAAGAGAAAAATCAAGTAAATTAGGGCTTAAAATCCACATTCATGTAGCTGAAACTGAATTTGAAGTTGGGCAGATAAAGGAATCCTACGGTGCAAGACCTTTTGAATATCTTGATGAAATAGGTTTTCTATCGGATGATGTTATAGCAGCACATGCCGTATGGCTTTCAGATAAAGAAATAGAAATAATTAAAGAGAAAGATGTGAAATTATCCCACAACCCTGCAAGTAATATGAAATTGGCGTCAGGAATATCTCCTGTTTCTAAATTAGTTGAAAGCGGCATAAATGTGTCACTTGGAACTGACGGTGCAGCATCAAATAACAATTTAGACTTATTTGAAGAGATGAAACTGGCAGCACTACTTCAAAAAGTCAACACTGGGGATTCTACTGTACTCCCGGCTGAAAAAGTGCTTGATATGGCCACAATTGATGGTGCTGCTGCTTTAGGACTTGAAAAGGAAATTGGTAGTATTGAAGTTGGGAAAAAGGCGGATCTTGTACTTGTTGATATGAAAACTCCTAGTTTAACTCCATTCCGACATCCTGCATCTCACATTGTGTATGCTGCAAACGGCGGCGATGTTAATACTGTAATCTGCAACGGTGAGATACTGATGAGGAACAAAGTATTAGAAATGCTTGACGAGGCTGAAGTAATTAGGCTTGCTGAAGACGCTGCAGAGGAACTTTTATCAAAAAGCTGATTTCTATGGACAAGTTAGTCCTGTTTGACATCGACAAAACACTGATAGATAGGTCCATATGCCACCATGTGGCATTTTCCTATGCTTTTAAAAAGGTTTATAATGTTACTGTAGACATAAGCATCATCAATTATGCAGGAATGACTGATCCACAGATCGCAGTTGAAGTTCTTAAATGTGTTGGGCTTGATGAGAATTTAATTAAGGCTAAGCTAGATGAATGCATGGGAGCAGTTATTGATTATTTTAAAGAAAATGTAGGAAGAGAGGATATTCCTGCTTTAGATGGGGCAAAGGAACTTTTAGATGCACTGGAAAATAAGGTAATTATTGGTCTAATCACGGGTAATTTAGAACCAATTGCCTTAGAAAAGATGAGAAAAGCAGGTTTACTTCGTTATTTTAAGGTAGGTGGATTTGGAAGCGACAATATAAATAGGACAGAACTGGTTAAAACTGCTATTAAACGGGCCAAAGATAATTATGATTTCAGTGGCACCGAAGTTTTTGTTTTTGGGGATACTCCTCGCGATATAAAAGCAGGGTTTGAAGCTGGCGCTAAAAGCATAGGAATTGCAACAGGCAGATATTCGAGGGAAGAGCTTAAAGATTCCGGTGCGGATTTTGTTTTTGATAATTTAAAGGATAAAGAAAAAATAGTTGAGATTATACTTGAAAATTCTTAATTTTCACTTTAAATAAGATTAAACCTATTCATTGGTTTAAGAAAGATAATGAGTTCTGGCAAAATAAAAATAATTGAAATCCAAATTATCTCTTATCTCCTAACTATATTATTAATTGTAATTGCTATAAGAATTAGTACTGGCCATATTTCAAGTCTGCCCATCCAGAAATCTATAATAAAAACTATTTTTACAAGTGCAGGAGAATCAGGGGTCATAATTCCACTTGAAAGTCCAACATTACTTAAAGCAGATGCTACTTCAAAAATGACCCGTGATATGTCAGAGTAATAGATGAGGGTTATAATCACACTTATTATGTAGATTACAAGATATGTGAATACAAATGCGCTGGTTATCCTTAAAATATCGTCTGTAATCTGTAATTCAGTAACATGGTGAACTTTTTTAGCCATTACAGCTTTACCGGGTAGTATAAATGATTTGACCTGCCATGATATTCCTTTTAAAAGTACACCTAACCTAAGCCATTTAATACCCCCGCCAGTAGATAGTGAACCAGCACCAATTATCATGATTATAGTGAGGAGAAAAGTACCGAGACCGATCCATTGGCTCAGTAAATCTGGATAGAATGCTGTTTGCAGGCCTGTCGTGGTAATGGCAGAAACCATCTGAAACAGGGCAAATCTGAAGTTAAGCAGTAAATCATTTCCATAAACATGGTTATTGTACAGTACAACTGTCACTAAAACAGTTGAGACTGCAATAAGTGAAAACGCCACTTTTGTTTCTATATCTCTGAAGTATTCTCTCCAATTTCCTTTTAAAATTGTGTAATGCAGGGCGTAGTTTGTGGCTCCAAGCATCATTACAATTATGGCTGCTATTTCTATCCAGACACTGTTGTAAAATAAAAGACTGGTGTTATGCATTCCAAACCCTCCTGTAGATAGGGTGGTAAATGCATGGAAAATAGAATCAAAAATAGGCATCCCTGCAGCTAAATAAAGGATTATGGCAACTGCAGTAAATAAAACATACATGTAAACTACAACGCGTGTTGATTGTTTAATACTTGGTTTTAATCGTTCTTCTCTACCTTCAGCAAAGTAAAGGCGCATAACATCAACACCAGTGGATCTGAAAATAGCCAGAAGGAGGAATATAATTCCGAGACCTCCAATCCATTGAGTAAAAGCTCTCCAAAAGTTAATTGTGTAAGAAATAGCATCTATATTTGAAAACATACTGAAACCAGTTGTTGTAAATCCAGACATGGCTTCAAAATAAGCATTTAGATAAGATAAATCTCCTGAAAAAAAGTAGGGCAACGCGCCAAGTGCACATGCAATCAACCATATGATAGTTGAAAAAACCATTGCACTTTTAATGGTCATTTTTATTTCTGCTTTGAATAGTTTAACAAAAGCAAAACCAATAACTGCGCTTATAGCAGCTGAAGATAAAAAAGGAGCTATATATCGGGGTTCATTGTAAATAAGGGAAACTAAAATAGGAACTAACATTGCAGCTCCAAGAAGTATGCACACATCTCCTGTATAATGCAGGATAGTTTTAACTTCTCTCCTACTCAGCCTATGAACCCTTTGCATTTAATCACGGCCTTATGTTGTAAACATCTGCGTAACTTTTTTCACGGCATTTGCCTTAACAAGTACTGAAATGAGGTTATTTTCATTTAAAACCATATTTTCCTTTGGAATAATTATATTTCCATTATCATGGACTGCAGCAATTATATAGTCGTCTGTAGGGCTTACTTCCCCAATTTCTTTGCCGATTACTTTTTTATTTTTCACGGTAATGTTTATCATTTCTGCATTTCCCTTTCCAACCACAATAAGATCGGCTATGTTGGGCCTTGTTATCACTTTCTCAAGATAACTTGCTGCAGTAAGTTCGGGACTTACAACAAAATTGATGCCAACTTTTTGAAATGCTTCCTCATGTGATATATCGCTTACCCTTGCTATAATTTTTTTGATATCGTAGTCCCTTACAAGAATACTCGACAGTAAATTGGCATCATCATTTCCTGTAGCTGCCACAAAAACATCTGCGTCGTTGATATTGGCTTCCTCAAGAGTTTTTTTATTGGTACCATTACCACATATAATCAGTGCATCCAGCTCTGCAGCGGCATTGTTGCACAGTTCTTCACTTTTTTCAATTATAGTAACATCATTACCATTATCAATTAATTTTGTGGCCAAATTAAGGCCTACTCTTCCCCCGCCCATTATTACTACATACATAAATACACCTTATCAATAATTATAGTTTAAATCGTTTAAATAAATGTTTAAAACGGTTATAGTTTGGAAATAGAATGTTATTTCATCTAAATGTAGTCAATAAACTTTACTTTAAGTTTATACTGGTTATACAATTGTTTACTATATTTTTTTATACCGATTCATGTAATTTGACCAACGTTATATATAAACTTTATCTTCTGATATCTTTCGGCAGGTTAAATTCAAGGCCTTAAAATATTTTTTTCACTAAAGTAGACATTAAACCGGGGTATATAATTAAAATCTGTCGAATAAATGAATTAAAGACATATGGACTTGTAATACATCTTATCAATTTATTAAGTAGAGTAATACTAAAACTAATTTATACCATGTTTTAGAAGTTAATTATGCTTTTTGGGATCTGTAGACTATTAAAAAAAATTTATAAAATTCAGGAAGGTTAAGTAATCATTCAAAATATAAACTCCATGAAATCAGGGGATTATTCCATAAATTAATGATTTTGCAGAACTACTTTTGAAAATATTTTATGCCTGTATGATCGAGCACTCGGGCAAAGTAAATTTTAAGATAGTCTTCTATAAAGAACGCTATTAATGAGTAAATCCATACAAATGCAGCTAATTCCCAGCTAATAGGTGCTAAAAACACGCCTGATACTACCAGTATAGTTGCAAAGACATCTGTTAGTATAACTGACCAGAAAAATATACCACTTGGTTTCACTGACCAGAAATGGCCTGTGTTACGAGTTACAAACATGGTAAGGTGTCCTGCCACTACTAATTTCAAGAATATAATTGACTGTAACACAGCTATATCAAGCTTAAAAATATCTATCCCAATGAAAAATAGGATTAGGGACGATAAAACTCCTAATATTCCTAAAAAGGTTGACATACTCAAAACTTGATACATATCCCACCTTTGAGGGTTATTTACCTTCTCAGTTCTATCATAAGCAATGGTCATTACGGGAATATCATCTAAAAGTGCTATTAAGACCAACATTAGCGCAGTAACAGGATAAACATTAAAAATCAATATAACCATGGCTGTAAAAATAAGTATTCTTATTGTTTCAGCTACTCTATAAATGGAGTAGCTTTTCATCCTGTGGAATATTCTGTAACTTTCTGTAATGGCATTAATTATAACTGAAAGCCCTGGTTTTGTAAACACAATATCTGCTGCAGATTTAGCAGCGTCAACTGCACTTGCCACAGCAATTCCTGCATCAGCTTTTTTAAGTGCAGGTGCGTCATTAACACCATCCCCAGTCATACCCACAATTTTTCCCTTTTTCTGTAGGAGTTCAACCAGCCTATATTTATGTTCAGGAAATACCTCAGCAAATCCACTTGCTTTTTCCACTATCTCTTCTGCTTCTGTACCATGCTTATCTAAAAATGCAGATGGTAGTTCTATATTTGTTTCTAAACCGATTTCTTTGGCGGTTTGTTTTGCAATAGCAATATGATCTCCAGTAACCATTTTAACATCGATTCCAAGAGCTTTAGCCTGGGCAATGGTGCCTTTAGAAGTTTTTCTTGGAGCATCATATAATGTAATCAGGCCTATAAACTCCCAGTTACCTTTATCATCTGTTTTTGCAACACCTAAAGCTCTGTAACCTTTTTCTGCATAAAGGTCCACAAGTCCGCACACATTCTCCTCGGTTGTATTGTCTGATAATCGTGAAAGGATAACTTGGGGAGCTCCTTTTGACACACTAAATGTGTACTCATCTTTATATTCTATTTCTGCCTCTGTGCTTTTACATACCGGGTCAAATGGGTTGAATTTAAGCGTTTTATATTCTTCTATTCTTTTTGAAAGAACTTCTGACTCTTCGATTTTGTCAAATATGGCTTTATCAATTGGGTCGCCGTTTTGGGCAGATGCTAAACCTGCATAAAATAGCACGTCTTCCTCACTGAATTTGTCATAGGGGGCTATTTCTGCAATTACGATTTTATTTTTGGTTAAAGTCCCTGTTTTATCTGAAAATAGTACGTCCATACCTGCCATTTCTTCTATTGATGTTAATTTGCTCACTATGGCTTTCTTTTTTGCAAGGGCCATAGCACCTACCGTCATGGTAACTGAAAGCACTGCAGGCTGGGCCACAGGTATTGATGCAATGGTCAGGACCAGTGAAAAACCTAAAATATCAAAGAAACTTTGATGGCGGAATAAGCCTGCAATAAAAATAAATGAAACCATTAAAATGTCTAATACAATAAGATAATCTCCTATTTTCACAACTGCTTCTTCTAAGTGGCTTTTAGGTGTAACTCCTGCTATAAGTTCTGCAGCTTTACCAAAATAAGTGCCCATCCCAGTTGCAAGTACCAGCCCAAGCATTTCGCCTTTCTGCACGATGGAACCAGAATATGCAATATCTTCAACGGCTTTATCAACAGGTAGAGATTCTCCAGTTAAAGCAGATTCATCTACAGTGACATAAGCTCCTTTAATGAGTTTAATATCTGCAGGAATGATATCGCCTATGTGTACTCTTATTATATCTCCAGGTACAGTTTCTCTTGATGGAAGTTCAAGCCATTTTTCATCTCTTAAAACATGCACGTGGTATGCTAATTTTTCTTTTAAAAGATCAATGGCATTATCTGCTTTATATTCCTGATAAAACCCTACACACCCGTTTATAAGCAGTAAAATTAGTATAACTGTAAATTCTTCCCAGTGCTGGATTAAAAGTGATATAATAAGTGCAATCTCAATCATCCATGGGATTGGTCCCCAAAAGAACTTTAAAAATTTTATAACTGGATTTACTTGTTCTTCAACGATTTCATTATAACCGTATTCTTTGTACCGTTTCTGCGCCTCTTTTGATGAAAGGCCACTGGGACTTGATGATAACTTTTCTATAAGTTCTGAAGCTTGAATGTCTTTTGCTTCCTGGGCATCAATAGCCTGATTCATGTTTTATATTATGTTAAATTACATTAATAATATTTTCTTCTTTTTAAAGGGTCTTAAGCCCTTATTTCTATAGTTCTAATAGAATAATTGATGTTAGTTATAATCAGTTCATATAGATTGATAACAATATAAACAAACAAATTATTACTATTTAATTAAGTAATTCTTATGTAAAATTAATGTATGCCCTGAATTATTTGTATATGGCCCCTGCACGCAGTAGATAACCTATTATGACGACAATTATAAAAAGAATAATGCAGGCGATTATTATTTGAACTGCTGTTCGTTTTTCCATTCTTTTTTGATCTTTAGATTTGCCGTCATCATTCATGCTAATTATTCTATTTTAGGTATTACTTACAATGGATGGTATTCCTTTTGCATTAATTCTTAGAATTAATTTCAGACATAAAAAAAATTAAAATCTCTTTAATGCACCTAATGTTGCCCTTACTAAAACAAGTACTGGGATTATTTCAATTCGCCCAATCCACATGTTAAATATCAGGAAAATTTGAGGAATTTGGGGCATTGTTGGGGATGTAATTCCCATTGAAAGCCCAACGTTCCCCTGTGCGGATATAATTTCGTATAATGAGTTTAGGGCATCATACCCGTAAGATACAAATACAAGCCAGCTTATGAATATGAAAAGAAGATAAATAAATGTATAAGATGATGCTTCTCTAACTTCTACATCGGTTACAGGTTTTCCAGATATTTTTTTAGGTATAACTGAACCTGCAGGTGCTATTATTCTTAAAAGCTCCCAATAATACCCTTTTAGAACGGTAACGATCCTTATAAGTTTCACTGCACCTGAAGTTGAACCTGCTGAACCTCCAATTATCATTGCTGCTATGAGGATTATTTTCATGTATTGTGGCCATGCTACTTGGGCACTTGTGGGTGGGATACTGGATCCAGTACATGTAATGGCAGATATCACATGAAAAATAGCATCCATAGTGGTAAGATTTGTATTTACAATTACAAGGGCGGAAAATATAAAAATTATAATGAGCATTGCCTGAAACTGGATATCGCGTATCATATCTTTTACTTTGCCCTTTAGAACTCTATAATGGACAAGGAAGCTTGTAGCTCCAATAATCATGATAACCATAGTTATTATATTAATTAAATTGTTGTGAAATCCCCCAATGTTATTGTTATAAACTGACATACCTCCAGTTGATAAATTAGTCATGGTAGTGTTTATAGCATCGAATAAGGACATTCCTGCAAGAACATATAAAATAACACCAAAAATAGTATAAAACAGATAAATCCACCATATAGTTTTCACAGTGCCTGTGATACTCGGTTTAATTTTTTCTTCTCTTGCTTCGGATTTATATAACTTTGAAGCAGATGTTCCTGGGCGTATTAAAATCCCTATAACAACAATAACAACTCCAAGCCCACCGATCCATTGTGCAATGCTTCTTAAAAATAAAACAGACTTGGGAACAGTTTCGACATTTAATATCGTGAGTCCTGTAGTTGTCCATGCGGACATACTTTCAAAATAAGCATTTAAAAAATCAACGTGGGCAGCTTGCATTAATATAAGGCTTCCAATTAGAGCTGCCCAAAGCCATGCAAGGGCAGCTATCATCATACCATGCTTAAGTCCCATTCTTCTATTTTTACCTCTGAGAGATCTTCTGAGAATGTAACCTACTAAAATTGAAAATCCTGATGGAATTAAAAAAGAGATATAATTACCTTCATTATAAATTAAGGCAACAAATATTGGTGTTAAAGTTACTACACCAATACCAATCATTATTAAGCCTAATTGCTCTAATATTACAAATAAATCTTTTTTTCTCAGTTGACCAATCATTGATACCGTATATATAATTTTCGGCAGAGCATATAAATTTAATCATTACTATAATATTTTGGTTTATTTGAAAATTTACATATAATCGAGAATGATATGTTGTGAGTATATGTGTTTTTAAAAGAAAATAAAAGTTATTTTAAACGTCTGATTGCATATTTCCTTAATTCATCAGCAAAGAACATAATTGGAATAAATGTAATTACATATAACCATTCTATTATTCCAAGTGGAGCAGTTCCAAATATGCCCTGCAGTTGAGGTATATAAAGGATCGCCAGTACTATGGCAACTTCAAATATGATTCCTCTTATTATCCAGTTATTCTTAAAAACTCCAATTTTAAAGACCGATGTTCTTGTGGTCTGAATTGTCAACAGGTTTCCTATCTGGCCCATTACGATACCAACGAAGACAATTGTGGTGGCTTTGATATATAACGGGTCTGAAAAGGGGAGGGGTTGTCCAAAGTACCATCCGCCACCGTAGAGTACCCAGAAATATCCAGATATCACAAGCACTGCTTCAATTAATCCAAGGAAGACGTAACCTCTGAGGACCACAGGTAAATTCAAAAGCCTTTCTTTTCTTGGTCTCGGCGGCCTTTTCATTACATCAGATTCGGGAGGCCCTCTTCCAAGCGCAATTGCAGGAAGGGTATCTGTTCCTAAATCTATTGCGAGTATTTGCATAACTGTAATTGGAAGAGGAATGGCAAATATGGCTGTAAGTACAAATGGTATGATTTCAGCAGTTTCGTGGGAAAAAATATAAGTTATAAATTTTCTTATGTTTTCATAGATTGTTCTGCCTTCTTTTATGGCAGATACAATGGTTGCAAAATTATCATCAGTTAAAATCATGTCAGAAGCTTCTTTAGCTACATCAGTGCCTGTTATTCCCATTGCAACTCCTATATCAGCTTTTCTAAGTGCTGGAGCGTCATTTACGCCATCCCCAGTCATCGCGACAATTTCATCCTCTTCTTCAAGAATAGATGCGATTCTCATCTTATGTTCTGGAACAGCCCTTGCAAATATTACGTCACAACCTGAACTGAGTAATTGCATAATTTGTTCATCGTACATTGCACTGATTTCTTTTCCTTTTACTACCTCACAATCACCACTTACAATACCAATTTCTTCCCCTATAGATCGTGCTGTAAGTCCATAATCTCCAGTTATCATTATAATACGAATTCCAGCACGATGGCACTGTTCTACAGCCCTATAAACTTCTGGACGCGGAGGATCCTGCATTGCCATCATTCCAAGAAATATCATATCATTTTCAACAGTTTCAGGCCTATAATCAGTAAAATCATTGGGTAAATTTTTATATGCCATTGCAAGTATTCTAAGACCTTCTTTTGCAAGTTCATCATGTATTTTAATTATTTTTTCTTTTTCTTCCTCGGGGAGAGGTCTAATTTTCCCATCCTCGGAAATTTTATTGCTTAAAAAAATTATCTTTTTAGGTGCTCCTTTAATGTAGGCAACCTTTTTATCTCCTTTTTGATGTATAGAACTCATTGATTTACGTACGGAATCAAATGGGAGTTCAATTATTCTTGGAATTCTTTTTATCTCTTTTTCAACATTAAAACCGCTTTTACAGGCTGCGACAAGTAGTGATGCCTCTGTAGGATCCCCTAATATTTTCCATTTTTTATCATTACCTTGAGGTTTAATTAATTTGGCATCATTACAAAATGCTGACGTCCTCATAATCAGTTCAAGTTCTTTCATTTCCTTGTAGGATATTTCCTTATTTCTATATAGAAACTTACCCTCAGGAACGTACCCCGCTCCAGTTACATCAATTAATTCATCAGGTATCCAGATTTTACGGACGGTCATTTCATTTTTGGTAAGTGTCCCTGTTTTATCTGTACATATTATGGTTGTAGAGCCGAGGGTTTCAACACTGGAAAGACGTTTTATGAGTGCATTTTTACTGACCATCTTCCTGGCAGCCGCAGCAAGTGCAAGGGTTACAGTAGGAAGAAGACCTTCTGGAACATTTGCAACAGTTAAGCCTATGGCAAAAAGAAATGCAATGGTTAAAGGAAGATTTAAAACAAGTATATTAACTCCAAACAGCGTTACACCCATTAAAATAGCTATAATGGCTATTAATCGCGCCACTTTGTTTATTTCTATTTGAAGAGGACTTTGCACTTCTTTTACAGTTTGAGTTAGAGATGCAATTTTACTGAATTCAGTAGTTCTCCCGGTTGAAAAAATTACAGCCCTTCCAGCCCCAGATGTTACGCTGGTACCTGCAAAAATAAGGTTATGCATCTCAATAAAGGCATGGCCTTCACCGCTCATACCTTCAGGAGTTTTACGTATAGGTCTCGATTCCCCAGTAAGTGTAGAATTGTCTACCTTAAATTGAGATGCTTCTACAAGTCTTGCATCTGCCGAAATATTGTCACCTTCATCGAGTATAATCAGATCTCCAGGCACTAACTCTGCTGTAACTTTTTCCTTTTCTTTACCTTCTCTTATTACATTTGCAATTGAAGGAAGAATTTTTTTAAGGGCTTCTGTTGCCTTTTCTGCTTGATATTCCTGCCAGAAGCTGAAAATGGCATTTATTATGATTACTCCAATAATTGCAAATCCTAATTGGGGAGTCCCTGAAATAAAAGCCAATATGCTCGCAGCCCATAGAAGAATGGCAAGTATATTGTAAAAGTTCTCTAAAAACTTGAAAATCAATGGCGTTTTCTTAACTTCTTCGATTTGATTTGGACCATATTTTTTAAGCCTTGCTTGAGCTTCATCTTCATTTAAACCATTTGGTGATGTGTCCAGTATAGAATATATTTCTTCAGGAGATGGTTTATAAATATCTGACTCTTCTAAAGATGAATTATTTTCATTCATGGTTACACGCAAGCTGAATTTTTTAAAGATTCAGTCATATCGTAAATTGTCTTTAAACACCCAAAATTTGTTGTTAATCATTAATTGAAATTTATTATAATTATGGTTTTTAAAACATAAAATAATACTGGAATATTTTTAAAATACAATCCAGACAAAATAAGCTGTAATATGTAATATCTTATTTATTTGGGTTTTTCAATACCTCAAAACTTAATATATTTTGCTATTTTAAGGTTATTTAAATCTCACCAATCCTCATATTAATAAGTTAATTTGGACATAGTATTAACATAATTTCAAATTAGGTAAATTTTGGTAGTTATCCCATAAGAAAATAAAAACGTAAGATATTGATCTTAATTATTGGTGAATGTCAAATACATGGTTAAATTTACCGTGTATTGGTATTTTTTGCAGGAAATACTCCAAAAAAGATAAATAGGAGGATTATTATGAGGTATTTCAATGGGGAAATAGAAATGATGGATCGAGATGACCTTGATGCCCTTGTTGAAGAACGTATTAAATATACAATTGAATATGCCTATAAATATTCCCCTTTTTACAGAAAATGGTTTAAAGAAAACCAGATAAACACATCAGATATTAAATCCCATGAAGATTTAAGGGAACTACCTATAATAACCAGTAAAACATTAAGGAAAAAACAGCCTCCAGAGACAGAGAATTTTGAATTTAAATGTATGGATTGGAAGGATATATACACAATTCATGAAACGAGTGGAACCAGTGGTGTACCTAAATCTTTCTTTCTTACATGGGACGACTGGAACAGATATGCTGAAAAATATGCTCGTTCATTTGTGTCGCAGTGTTTTGGACGTGGAGATCGGGTAGTGGTCTGCGCTTCCTATGGAATGAATGTAGGAGCCAACACTATGACATTGGCAGCTCAAAAAATAGGAATGGCAATCATTCCTGAAGGTAAATGTACATTTCCAGTCCGTATAATAAAAAATTATCTGCCTACGGGTATAGTGGGGAGTATATTCAAACTTCTACGTCTTGCAAGGCGAATGGAAGCAGAGGGAATCCTGCCTCAAGAGTCCAGCATTAAACATTTAATTGTCGGTGGTGAAAGCTTTGCAGAAGAATCAAGATCATATCTTGAAGAAATATGGGATGTACCGGTCTATAACATTTATGGAAGTACTGAGGGGACTATGTGCGGAGAATGTTATGTAAAAGCAGGTTTACACGTGCCTGAAGATCTTGTACATCTTGATATGTATAATCCCCAGCTTAAAGACTTTGTAGGTGATGGTGAATGCGGTAGAATAGTTTTAACAACTCTCTTACCGCCTGGTGAAAAGACTGGAACTCTTCTTTTGAATTATGATACCGAAGATACTACTGTGGTTGTAAGCAGAGAAAAATGTAAATGCGGCAGGACACATATGCGAATTTTAAATCCACAACGTGAAGCAGAAACTGTTTGGGTGGCTGAAAATCCATTTAATAAAGTTGATATAGAACAGGGCGTATTCCAGAAGGATAATATGGAATATCTAACTGGTGAGTATGAGGCATTTTTATATGGGGATGAAATGGAAACCACAATGAGGGTAAGCATGGAGTGCAACGACACTGCAAATTGTGATGAAGACATGATCCGTGAAAATTTTATTAAAAGTTTCCTTAAATTTAAACCGGGTATTCAGCAGGCATATTCAGATGATACATTTAATATAGTCTTTAATTTTACTAGCCCTGAAGGTCTTGAATTTTACAAGATCAGGGGAAGACCAAAGCGTTTGGTGGATCGTCGGTGAAATCTAGATAACTGAATTATTTTTTAAATTACAATAAATTATTTTTATTTATATTGAATGTGAGAACATACAGTAATAGAAAAACTCATTTTTAAATTTTTTACAGTTTTAAAAATTACCTGGAGAAAAACTAATGCTTAATGCGGAAACTTATATCACCAACCAAAAAGGAATTGGCGGAAAAATTAGGACAAAATACGAAGATTTTTATGTGGAAGAAATACCAGAATCAGAGCCAAGCGGCACAGGGCCAAATACATGGTTTTTCATTGAAAAAGTTGGAAGAGATACACTTGAGGTTGTATTAGACGTGGCGCGTGAACTACACGTGGACAGGAAAAGAATGGGTTTTGCAGGGATGAAAGATAAAAGAGCTGTTACAAGACAGTGGTTATGTGTTTCAAACTCAGAAGTTGAAGATATTGAAAAATTAAGAGATAAACTGTACAAAGTGAATATACTTAAGATAATGCAGAATGAGAAAAAATTAAGGATTGGACAGCTTGTAGGAAACAAATTTCGCCTGCTTATAAGAGATACAGATAATCCAGAAAAAGATAGTGAAGCTGCAACTGAAATACTGGCAGAACTCTCAAAAAGAGGTGTTCCTAATTATTACGGCTGGCAGAGGTTTGGTAAAAAAAGATCCAATACTCATCTTGTTGGAAAAGCTTTACTTGAGAATGATCTAAAGAAAGTGGTTGATTCGTATATTGGGAATCCTTTTGCAGAGGAGCCAGAACACATTAAAAAACCAAGGCAACTGTATGATGAGGGAAAATGGGAAGAATCATTTGAAGAAATGCCACGAAGCATGAGATATGAAAAAATGATGCTTAAAACTCTTTTAAAGGAAATGAAAAAGAAAAATGTAGATGATATTAAGTCTGTAGAAGAACATTCTTACAGGCGCGCTATATCAAGCCTTCCAAAACCCTTAAGAAGAATGTTTGTCCACGCTTATCAGTCTTTTTTATTCAATAAAACCGTAAGTGAGAGAGTTAAACTTGGAATCGATAGGTATGTGGAAGGTGACATAATTATCGATAATGAAGAACATTTAGTTCATGAATTTGGTGATGACATCGATGAGAGAATTAAAAACTTTGAAGTTCACCCTACAGCACCCCTTTTCGGAAGTAAAGTTCCACTTGCTGGTGGAAAACTCGGTGAAATGGAGCAAAAAGTTATGGATGGTGAAGGAGTCACTTCAGAAGATTTTAAAGTCCCTAAAATGCCTAAACTTGGAAGCCACGGGCTGAGACGTGCAGTTAGATTTAAAATATGGGATGCCTCTGCTAAGGCCACTGATGAAGGGGTTCTTGTGGAGTTTTCAATTCCAAAGGGCTGTTATGCAACAGCTGTTTTACGGGAAATAATGAAAAATGAGGTTGTTTAAGATTTAAACTCTTTAAATTTTAAATATACCTTTAAGTTCTTTTTGTCTATTTTTCAACACCTTTTTGGTCATGCTTCTCCAGTTCAATCTTCGCTTTTTTTTACTTAACTCGTATTTAGCTTGTTTTTCGATCTTTCTTTTAGTTTTCTTTTTTAAATCATTTAATAAGGACATGTTTCTTATTATTCATTTCTCTTTTCTTTGTTTTAATGAATTGCTAACCATTTGGGGGGGGTATTAAGTAATGTAAAATCTGTAAAATTAACTATTTAAAAAATAAATTTGTAATTTTATTGAAACGCTAATTATAGTTCCTGTAACCTATCTAAAGCTTTTTCCATTGATTGTACATGCCTTATTTTGATTTTATTGTATAGTGCAAAGCCCATTTCTCTTAAATACAATTCAACATTCCTGAAAGATGGTGCATCTATTATATAAAAGATTTCATGTTCCAGTGGAGGATACACTGCAGAAATTATTTTAATTTCATGCTTTTTAGCGAGTTCTTCTCTTTTGCTTGAATGCTCCTTAAGCTTCTTCTTCGTCTCCTCATTAACAAGGTAACATACTTCAACAGGATGGGTCATGTGTGCCATAAACATTGCCATAAACTTCCACTCTCCTTGATTTTATTAATTATTTATATATTTTTATTAAAATTTATTATTTACTAATTTAAAATTCAAATCTAAAGTGATTGTATTTGAAAACAGAACATTTAAGAGCATATATTTGGAATAAAAAAGAGTAATAATGAATATAATATCTTAAAGAGCTTCAATAATTGTTTTGTAATGATAGGGCTTAAAATTATATTGTTGATATCTTAAAATATAAAACTGAGATTAAGGAGAAAATTCATGTTTTAATTTGTAATTAAAGTTATAATATATTTTAAAAAAATCTTAAATTCAGTTATTCAAGTTAAGGAGATGCATAACATGGGATATATAACACTTTCTTACATGCTTGAGGAAACTTCTCCCGTCCATATAGGTTTAAAAAATCCAGAATTTATTCATAATAACCAGATTGTGGATGGAAAGGGTTATAATACATATTTAATAAATGTTGAAAACCATTCTGGAACACATGTAGATGCTCCAGGTCATTTCGTGGAAGATGGTAAAATAATATCTGAGTACCAGCCTGATGAGCTTGCTTTTAATAATCCTATCCTTGTTGATATTCCAAAAGGCAAAAATGAACTTATAAAAATCTGGGATATGTCTAAAATAGATTTTAATGATGCAGATTGCATTTTATTCCGTACTGGATTTGAAAAATTCCACGAGGATGATCCAGAAAAATATCTTACTCAAAATCCGGGGATATCTCCCGAAGTTGTTTATTTCATAAGAAAGAACCTTAAAAATGTTCGATGTATTGGTATAGACTGCGTTTCCATGTCCAGTTATCAAAATCCAGAGTCAGGAGAAGATGCACACTTAAATGCTTTTGAAAAGAGTGATGATTTTGGTGAACCGCTGCTTTTAATTGAGGATATGAAGCTGAGCAATGTTAAAAATGAAGACTTAAAAAGTATAATTGTTGTCCCGTGGCAGATCAAAGGGATTGACAGTGCTCCGTGTACTGTGCTTGCTAAAGTAAAGTAAAGTAAAAGTTATGGACTATTCTTTGCATACTTTTCAGGGTCTTCTTCAAACTTTTTTTTACACAGTGGAGCGCAGAAATAGTATTTTTTTCCTTTATATTCACTTACATTTTTTGTGGATTTTTCATCTACTTCCATCATGCATACAGGGTCTAAAACCATTTTTTCACCTCAATCTCTCAAAAACTAACTTTAAAAATCAATTTTTAATATGATCAAAGAAATTAATATTATTTTTTAATTGATAAAAATAGAAAAAATGAGGATATTTAGTTACTCTGCATACTTTTCTGGATTTTTTTCAAACTCTGCTTTACATCCTGGAGCGCAGAAGTAATATTTTTTACCTTTATACTCACTAACCCATTTAGCGGTCTTTTCATCCACGTCCATTTTACATATAGGGTCTACTGCCATTTTTTTCACCTCTGTAATTTTATCGAATAAGTAAATATAATATTTACTGGCTTATTTCTATCTTCTCTTTCTTTGCAGGAGGTACATACCCTTTTAGGAGTAAGGAAAGGGTTAAAACAGATACTGAACTTAATGCCATTGCAAGTCCTGCAAATTCTGGTCTAAATGTGATTCCAAAGAATGGATAAAGCACCCCTGCTGCAACAGGAATAAGAACCACATTATATGCAAATGCCCAGAATAAATTCTGTTTTATTCTTCCCATTACTTTTTTACTTAATTGAATACCTGCCAGGGCATCCATGATGTCATTTTTTATAAGAACAATTTCACCACTTTCTATCGCTACATCTGTACCGCTTCCTATGGCTATTCCGACATCAGATTGTGCCAGTGCAGGTGCATCGTTAATACCGTCACCAACAAAGGCCACAACTTCACCTGCTTCCTGAAGCCGCTTAACCTCTTCAGACTTATCCTGGGGCAGCACTTCTGCAATTACATTTCCAATTCCAACCTGTTTTGCAATTGCATTTGCTGTTCTTTCATTGTCTCCAGTTATCATTACAACCTTAAGGCCCATTTCTTTGAGTCTTCCAATTGCATCTTGGGTGGTCTCTTTTAGGGTGTCCGCTATAGCAATTGTTCCAGCTAAAGAATTATCAATACCAATTAAAACTGCTGTTTTTCCTTCATTTTCAAATTTAGATAGTTTTTCTTCAGTTTCATCAGGAATTGTAATATTTCTATCTTTAAACAGAGCTCTATTTCCGATTATAATTTCTTTATCTTCTACTACTGCTTTTACTCCTTTTCCTCCAAAGGTATCGAATCTTTGACTTGTTTTTATGTCTATATTTCCTTCTTGTGCTTTTTTAACCACTGCTTCTGCAAGGGGGTGCTGTGAATTTTTTTCAACACTAGCAGCGAGTTTCAATAATTCTTTATTATCAATCCCAACTGCTGCTATATCTGTAACCTCCGGTTTACCCTTAGTAAGCGTACCTGTTTTATCAAATACTATGGTGGTAAGTTTTTCGGATATTTCAAGAGCTTCACCATTTTTGATTAGAATTCCAAACTCCGCTCCGCGTCCAATACCCACAGTTATGGCTGTAGGTGATGCAAGTCCAAGTGCACATGGACACGCAACAACAAGAATGGAGATTAACACTGTAAGTGCGAAGAGGAGGGTGGTTCCTGAGATTAAGTACCAGAATAAAAATGCTGCAATTGCTATAGTCAGAACAGTGGGAATGAAATAACTCACTGCTTTATCTGCAATTCTTTGTACAGGCGGCCTTGAGCCTTGAGCGTTTTCTACAAGTTTTATAATCTGGGACAATACTGTGTCTTTTCCTATTTTTAAAGCTTTAAATCGTAATATTCCATTCTGGTTTATGGTCCCCCCAACTACGGTTTTTCCAGCATTTTTAAATGCAGGAATGGGTTCTCCAGTAATGGCGGATTCATCTACATAACTTTCACCGCTTATAACTTCACCATCGGCAGGTATTTTTTCACCAGGCTTAACAACTACCGTATCACCTGTTTGAACATCTTCGATTGGAATTTCAATTTCATTATCATTACGAATTACAGTGGCAGTTTTTGCCTGCAATCCAATTAATTTTTTGATAGCAGTTGATGTCCTTCCTTTTGCTCTGGCCTCTAAATACCGTCCTAAAGCTAGAAATGCAGCGAGCATAAGTGCAGTTTCATAAAATAAGAATTGTTGAGTTAGTATAATGTTAAAAGTACCTAAAATACTTGATACATAAGCAACTCCAATTCCCATGGAATACATAACATCCATGTCAAGGTTTCGATTTTTAAGGGAACGGAAACCAGCAGTGAATATGGGATAACTTACATAGATAAATGGAAGAATTGAAACCAAGAGCATAAAATAAGGCATTGGGATTGGAAGAGGAACATCTAAAAACATTAAAGCCATTAATGGAATTGAAAATCCAAAACCAACAAGTATTCGATTTCTTTTATCTTTAAGATCTCTAGATCTTATTTCTTCTTCATCTTCTCCTGTTTTTTCGCCTTCAACGCCAAGATATTGGTAGCCTAAATCTTCAATTGCATTTTTCATATCTGTAATTGTTGTAATCTCGGGATTGTAAGTAACATATGCTTTTTCGGCAGTTAAGTTAACTGTAACATTACTAACTCCATCAAGTTTTCCAAGGACATCTTCTATGGCTTTTATGCACATGACACAGGTCATTCCTCCAATTTTTAGAATAACCTGTTCGTTTGCAACACCATAACCCGCATTTTCTATGGCATTTTCCAATTCAGCGAGTTTCAATTTTTCAGGATCATATTCAACAGTAGCTTTTTCAGTTCCAATATTTACTTGGGCTTCTTCCACCCCTTCAAGGCCTTTTAAAGAGTTTTCAACGTTTAAAGCACATGAAGCACAGTGCATTCCTGAAATCCTGATATTTGCTTTTTTTATGGGTTTCTCTGCCATGGGGTTACCTCTTAATCTTGATTATAGTATGTTATTATTTGTTTTTCTTAATTAATACATTTTTTCTAATTCTTTTTAAATAATGCTTGAAATAAAGAAAAAAAATTTAAAATAAAATAATATTGTAAATTTGAGCAGTATTTTGACGATATGGATATGAATTTGCTAATTAAAGCTTTATCAGGCCCACTTTTACATCATTCTAGAATCTATTTGCATTTTCTAATTTATAGTACTTAATTAACCACATCGTAGCCTGCTTCTTTTACAGCATCTTCTAATTTTGAAGGTTCTACTTTTTTAGGGTTGTATTTAACAATTGCTTTTCCTGTTTCTAAATTTACTTGGACTTCTTTGACTCCATCTAAACTTTTTAGAGATTTTTCAACACGTGCTACGCAGTGGGCGCAACTCATTCCTGAAATTTTAATTTCTGCTTTTGTTGTAGAATTAAACACTATTTAATCCCTCCTTAATTCTTATTACTTGATTTTTGAATATATTTGGTTAAATAATTATTATATAACTCTTTTTAATTATTCTTAACTAAAAAAAACAGTTAAGTTAAATATTTTTACTATAATTATTTAGGTCTATCACTGGAACATATTCTATTTCTGTTGGGTATCATTTAGGCCACAGTACTGTTGTGTAAATTAAATTCTATTAATTTTCTTCCAATTTAATGTTGCATACTATATAAATTAAACTAATTGTATTTAAATTTGGTATAGACAAAATGGTTATATAGTACACTTCTGTATACTAACTATCAAAAAATACGCAAGTGATCTCATGGCAGAAAATAAAAAGTACTGCTGCCCTGTAGCAGCAGCAATAGATGAAATAGGTGGAAAATGGAAACCATTAATTTTATGGGCATTAAAGGATGAAAAATTAAGGTTTAGTGAAATTAATAGGGAGTTACCGGCTATAACTCAGAGAATGCTTACAAAACAGCTTCGTGAATTAGAAAGGGACAATTTAGTTAATAGAAAGGTCTATGCGGAGGTACCTCCAAAGGTAGAGTATTGCCTTACTGCAAAGGGTAAATCAGTTATACCAATTTTAAAATTACTTTGTGATTGGGGAGAAGAGTACTGTAAATCTAAAATATGTTTAAATGTGTTAGAATAGCATATTTTCATGCTTTCAAAAACATTTGGTTTTGCAACCGTAAAAAATTTTCAATTTTTTACATGCTCAAACGCAAAATGTTCGACAGTCCAAAAAAAAGTTTTCAATTTTTTTGAGGATTTTTGAGAGTTTGTTTAAACGTGTTGGAATAATCACGCTTACTTATTTTCAATTATCTATTTTTGATTTAATTTGATGAATTATCTGAAATTTTAGTGAGTAGTTATGTATTTAAATAATTAGAAATATAACAATTGTTATATTAAATGAAATTTTAAATTTTTAACCACAATGATCTTATTTAATCAATATTTGTTCGTTAATTAATCAATTTAAATAAAATAAACATTGAATTTTAAAAAGGTGACGTATATGACATTTAAAGTCGCAATTGCAAGCAGTAATGGGAAATCCGTAAACCAGCATTTTGGCCAGACTCCCAATTTTTTAATATTTGAAATTAAAGGAAATGAAGATTTTGAATTCATTGAAGTGCGTAAAAATATTCCACCTTCAGATAATCTCGATTTGTTAGAAAACCATGATAAAGCGCTTGCAAAGAGTGCTGATTTAATTTCAGATTGTAATTTAGTACTGGCAAGTCATATTGGTCCTGGAGCAGTTAAAACTCTTCTATCTTACAAAATAAAGCCATATTCTACTCCTGATTTGATGATTGAGAAAGCTTTAAAAAAATTGGCCTCCTCAAAATTAGTATCTAACCCAATACCAAGGCCTGTAATTCATTAAGCTTAAAAAAATAGCTTAAAAAAATAAAAAAGGCTAATATTTAGAAAAGGTACTGTAATCGAAAAATAGGAAAAGCCGTATTCAACACGTTACAGCCTAAAAAATTGAAAATTATAAATAATTTTGCATATATACTATTATTAGCTGTTTACAAAATATTTTAGAAAATAATCTAAAATAGCAAAACCATTTTTTGAGAACTTAATTCTTAATTTCTATTGATTTTACATGTATTCGGCATTAATATTTAATATATCTTATTTGGAGGATTAATAATGGTCTCTGAAGAAGAAGAGCGTAAAAAAGCGCTAATGGAGCAGGAAGTTGAAATTATAAAAAGAATGAGTAAGATCAAACATAAAATTGCAGTAATGAGCGGAAAAGGAGGAGTAGGTAAATCCACAGTATCAGTGAATTTAGCCGCGGCATTTGCGAAAAAAGGGTATAAAACGGGTATTATGGATGCTGATGTCCATGGGCCAAATGTTCCAAAGATGTTGGGAGTAGAAGGAAAAAATTTAGAGTATACTAAAGATGGTATAACACCAGTTGAAACTGAAGAAGGAATAAAAGTCATGTCTGTAGGATTTTTTTTATCCTCACAGGATACTCCAGTTATCTGGAGAGGTCCTGCAAAAACTGGAGCAATAAAACAATTTTTTGCAGAAGTTAACTGGGGAGATTTAGATGTTTTAATTATTGATAATCCTCCAGGTACTGGAGATGAACCTTTAACTGTTTTACAGACTGTTCCATTGGACGGTGTTGTTTTAGTTACCACGCCCCAGTCTGTAGTCCAAGAAGACGTAACTAAAGGCGTTAATCTGGTTAAAAATCTGAATATTCCAATTATTGGAGTTATTGAGAATATGTCCGGTTTTATATGTCCTCATTGTGAAAATGAAATTTTGATATTTGGTAAGGGTACGGGTGCTAAAATGGCTGAAGAAATGGACATCCCTTTCCTTGGAAGACTGCCATTAGATGTGGAAACAGCTTCTGCATCTGATATTGGAACTCCTATTGTAATCAAAGAACCAGAATCAGAGATTTCAGTTAGAATATCTAAAATTGTGGATAAAATTGAGTCAAAAATTATTCAATAAGTCCTAATTTTTATTCTTTTTGGAGCGGATTTACTCATACATTCTTGAAAATAAAATAAATTTCATTTGTACTTCATTTAGAAACTATTAAAACCGTTTAATGTACTTTTGAATGATAACTGCTGGTTTGAATTAATCTTAGCAGTGGACAGTTATAAATATTAATGATATATAATTAATAAAATTTCAATTAGATAGTGATATAGGTGAAACTTATGAAAAAGAGTGAAAAAGTTATTGTTGGGGTTATTATGGTAGCGTTTATAGTATTTTTAGCTCTTTTTTCTATATATGAAAGTAATCTTACAGGGGAAACGGCAAAACCAAATCTTTCAGGTACAGCTGACAATATGGATCTCTTTTTTATTGAAAATATAGTTTCTCATCATCTTGATAATGTAGATATGGTAAATCTTATGTTTACTAATAAGAATATCCTGAAATTAGGTAATTAACAAGATATGAATATTTTTTTTGTAAAAACTTAATCTGGAATATCTATAGTTACAGAACTTCCATCAGTGATATGGAATCTTTCTTTGAGGTTTTGAGGAGCTATGAACTCAACAACATCTGGGGAATGGTGTGTTTTTTCTGGAAAAATTACTGCTCCTTCAACTTCATCATTTAAAGTTGCTTTTTTGAATTTAACATCACCAAAGGTTTTTTCACCTTTTATTTCTGCGATATCACTTTCTAAGAGTTTTTGAACCTTTTGTTCGTCAGTATCTCCAACTTTAATATTTAAAGTACCAACAAATGGCTTGAAATGAAGTTTATCCTCAAATTGATCCCTGTAAACTGATTGTGACATAAAATAAGCACCTTTTTTAGTACCTGAAACTACAACACCTTTAATCTTCATTTAAATCACGTTTTTTATTATACATCAGCACTTACAATTTTGAATAGGTTCACAATTTATTCTAAATTCTAAAATTTAATAAAAAAATGAATTGGGAAGGTTATCTTGACCTGGATTCCATTTGCATGTCGGCTGATCCATCTTTACAGTGGTAAACGGTGGAGAAATCAAAATCTGATGAAACTGTACAATCCTGGCAGTTACATCCCTGTTCATTTTCAAAACATCTTATTTCATCACCTGCAGAGCAAAACACTCCTAATTTCCCGCTTTGCATGCATTCATTGTAGGTAGGGCATGCATTACAGATACATTTTATCATGGTTTCTTCATTTTTTGGAACTTTTGCCATATTATCACCTCAAAATTTTTTTTAAAAAAATTTTGTGGTTCGGAAATTTGCATGAATTTCCTCAACCTCAATGGCTAATATGTATTACATAATTTATAAAATTTATTACATAAAATTTATTAGGTACTCGGCATGTGAAAAATTAATATCCATGCATCATGCCATGGCCTGTATTATTGCTGTAATAGCCATGATACCCTCCCATATAAGGTGTATACATCCACATCCATGCAAGAATAGCCACTATAACTACTATTGCAATAATTAAAATGATTAATACGATTGCAGTATTTCTATCCATTAGATCACCTCTACTTTACCATGTTAAATTCAGATATTTGGAGTTCATTTTTCAATTTTTAAAAACCTTGAGTTAAAAGCCACAATAATGGTACTTACTGACATTAATATGGCTCCTGCTGCGGGAGTTAAAATAATTCCATATGCAAAAAGTACACCTGCTGCAATTGGAATTGCAAAGACATTATATCCTGTTCCCCACAATAAATTTTGAACCATTTTGCGGTAAGTAGATTTTGCAAGCTTAACTACATAAACAGCATCAAGAGGATTACTCCTTACCAAAACAACATCCCCTGCTTCAATGGCAACATCTGTACCTGCGCCAATTGCAATACCTATATCTGCCTGTGCAAGTGCAGGGGCGTCATTAATACCATCTCCAGTCATGGCAACAATTAAACCTTCAGATTGAATTTCTCGGACTTTTTCAGCTTTTTCCTGAGGTAAAACCTCAGCATAATATTTATCAAGCCCAATTTCGTTTGCCACCCACTCTGCAACCTCTTTTCTATCCCCTGTAATCATTATACACTGAATATCCATATCTTTGAGTTTTTGTATGGCTTTTTTAGACTCATCTCTTATAATATCTGCAAGTGCAATTGCCCCTTTAAGTTCGCCTTCAATAATTACAAAAACAATAGTTTTTCCTTGAGAAGAAAGTTCATTCACACTTTCATTTGAAAGGAGGATATTTTTTTCCCTTAAATATCCAGGACTAGCCACTTCCACGTTTTTACCTTCAATCACTCCTTGGACTCCTTTTCCAGGAACTGCTTTAAAATCTTCAACATTAAGTGTCTCTTTTGCAGATCTTACCACTCCTTTTGCAATGGGATGCTCTGAATATAATTCAAGTGAAGCTGCATATTTTAAAACCTCATTTTCGCTATATTCTCCCAAAGGAAGGATATCTGTAACACCAAATTTCCCTTGTGTAAGTGTACCTGTTTTATCAAATATTATAGCATTTATATCTCTTGATCTTTCAAAAGAAGCGCGATTTCTTATTAAAAGTCCATTTCGCGCAGATAATGTTGTTGAAACCGCAACGACTAGCGGAACTGCTAATCCCAATGCATGAGGACATGCGATAACCATCACAGTTACAGCCCTTTCCAGCGCAAATTCAGAACCGAATGAGGTAAATATAAACCAGACTAAGAAGGTTAAAAATCCGCCGCTGAGGGCGATTACAGTAAGTCCTGTTGCAAAACGGTCTGCTAAATTCTGTGTACGTGATTTACTTTCCTGAGCTTCTTTAACAAGGCTTATAACCTGTGATAAAAATGAATCTTTTCCTGTTTTTTTAATTTCTACTGTAATGGATCCATCCCCATTGATGGATCCACCAATGACTTCCGCATTAATTTCTTTAAAAACAGGCAGTGATTCACCTGTAAGCATTGATTCATCAATAGAAGTACTTCCTTTAATTATTGCCCCATCTGCAGGAACTTTTTCACCGGGTTTAATAATTACATGGTCTCCTACAGATAACTCATCTAATGGAACATCCATCGTGCTTCCATCATCCATTATTTTGTGAGCGCTTGAGGGCATGAGTTTAACTAACTCTTCAAGTGCCCTGGAAGCTCCCATCACTGATCTCATCTCTATCCAGTGGCCTATAAGCATAATATCAATTAATGTTGCAAGTTCCCAGAAAAATACTTCGCCCATGAGTCCAAAAACTACTGCACTGCTATATAAATAAGCACTGGTAATTGCAACAGCGATTAACGTATCCATTCCAGGAACTCGTAATTTTAATTGATTATAAAATCCTTTAAAAAATGGATAGCCTCCATAGAAATAAACAATGGAAGATAAAATAAATAGAACATATGAATCTCCAGGGAATCTAATTGAGGTACCTAATCCAATTAATTCTTGAATTGTAGGTGATAAAATAAGTATAGGTATAGTTAAAATTAGGGATATCCAGAATCTTCTTTTTAAATCTTCAAGCATACCTGTATGGACATGTTCACCATGTACTCTTTGTTCTTCTTCCATTTGCTGGCCACAAACAATACATCTATTCTTTTCACTATGTCCTTCATGGTCCGTATGTTTCATCTCATGTATAGAATCGTCATGATTGATTTTTATTCCCCCAGTGATATCCTAAATTATTTTAATATATTATATGGATTTAATATTATAATAATATTGGGGAGAATATTGAGTTTTGGGGATTTATTTAAAAAAGAAGCATTTTAATTGATTTTTAAATTAAAATAAAAAGATAGATGATTTAGGATAGTTTTTCCTAAAACATGAATCGAAATATCACTTAAAATCTTAGTTGGTTTATTCGTATTCCTTTGCGAGGTTATTTTGATATAAATTGTGGTAATACGTTTTGGTGCTTGATGTAACTGCTGTATAGTTTTGATTGAGTAAACCCTGATTGTAATAGTATTGTAACTGTGAAGCGTGTCCTAATTCGAAGTTTCTGTATGGATTGTTGAAGTATGGAGCAAGCATTCCTGAGAGCATGTAGACGTAAGCTGGAATTATTCCGTATGTTTTTGTTAGTACCTGGAAGTATAATGGGAATCCATCTCCGGGTTCTAAAACGGGATTACCAATTCTCGCATTTCCATGATAAGCCATTGGGATTGGGCCCTGTTGGCCATGTTCTTCAGCAAGTTTGTTGACATGATCCATCATCTCATCGTAAGTGTCATAAACTACTCCATCAGACATGTATTTGTATCTACCATCTGGAACACCGAATAGTGCTACTTTAAGCGAGTCTAAAAAGTTAATATTATTTAAACCTACTGAACCTGCACCTTTGGTATCAATATAAGCCACTTCTATTATGTATATATCTCCTTCTTTGTAACTACGGTAATTGGAACCTCCGTACATATGCACGATTAAACCTACTTTAGAACCTGTTTTATTAACTTCCTGCGCAAAAAGCTCAGAATGAGGGTGTCCAGGATAAAAGTCAGGGTTAGCTAGTTTAACAAACGAAAGCCTTCCTAAAGGTTCAATAGGACCGGTTGAAACAGTAACATAAGAGTAACCTACAATAAGGGCTAAAATAGCCAGTGCAACTAACCACCATTTCATTTTTTTTCTCCAATAAAATTAACAAATGTTATATATTAATCTGATTTTTTAATTATTTTCTATTTTTAATTATATGGCCGGGTTTATATCTTATAAATTTTATCTTAATTATGAATTTAAGTAATTAAATTTAAATTTTACATTTATAAATGTTTCTAACTTTCATAATTAACCAATTTAATTTCATAATTATTATAAATGTAGAAATAAACTGGTTAATCTAAACAGTCATTATTATAATAAGAATAAGTCCAAAGGGGGATAACCAGATTAATTGTGAACCTTTCATATTTAATATCATCAATGAATTGTAGAATACATAATTTAAATCAACTGTTTTAATAAGGTCTGTTTTATTAAAATTGGTTTAAGTAAATTTTAAAATTAGAATATTTAGAATCAATTAATCATTGAAATAAAAATTAATTTCTGAGATCTTTTACAATCTTTCCATCCTTCATCACCATTATTATATTATCTGGATTCCCGAGGGACTTAATATGGGCAATAGGATCCTTCTTACAGATTATAATATCTGCTAATTTACCTTCTTCAACCGTACCAAGTTTATCATCATATCCAATACATTGGGCAGCAGTTTTAGTTCCTGCCATAATAGCTTCTCCTGCACCCATCCCAATATCACATAAAAATCCTAATTCTTCTAAATTTACCCCATGGGGTACAACACCGCAGTCAGTACCCATTGCAATACGAACGCCCGCTTCATAAGCTTTTTTTATATTTTTTTTATGTATATCCACTATTTCTAGGGCTTGTTCCACTGCCCAGTTAGGTAAATCTCCTGATTCAGCAAATCTTTGGTTGTGTTTCATAACTACAAATGTTGGAACTAAATATGTACCTTGATCAATCATCATTTGAATTGCCTCATCATCTAAATAACTACCATGCTCTATGGAATGGATACCTGCTTTAAGAGCATTCTTAATACCTTCAATTCCATGTGCGTGGGCCATCACTTTCATACCGCCGTGATTTTTTGCTTCCTCTACCATAACTTTCAATTCTTCCACTGTAAATTGAGTATGCTCGGGACCATCATTGGCACTCATGACTCCGCCTGTAACCATTACTTTGATAAATTCTGCCTTGGAACGGATTATTTCCCGAACTCTTTTACGTACTTCTGGAGCACCATCACAGATATGTTCTGGAAGACCGGGGTAAGATATCTTGATATCAACACCTGAATTTCGCCAGAAATCGAAATGACCTCCAGTTATAGAAAGGGGTATCACGCTAATTTGTATACGAGGGCCTAATACTAATCCCTGTTCAATTGCCATTTTAACACCGATATCTGCAAGCCCAGCATCTCTTACAGTAGTTACTCCTGCCTCAATTGTTTTCCTGCAGTTTGCTGCTCCTTTATAAAAATATAGAGAAAGTGGATCATAGAGTGTATCTTCGTCTCTAAACCCATTAGCCATTACATGTACATGGACGTCTATAAAACCTGGTAAAATGAACATTCCACCGGCATCAATCCTTTTAACTTCCTCATCCGGAAGGAGAATGGAGTTTTCCTCACCAACGGAAACAATTTTGTTATCCTTAATTAAAATAGCTGCATTGAGGAGAGGTTCGCCTCCATTACCATCAATTAAAGTCCCGTTATAGATAAAAGAATATGATGAATCGGTCATGTTTTACCCCGTTTTTTACATATATTACCATTCCAAATCCGCTAATAAAAAGTTCGTGCTATTTATTATACTCATATTATGGTACTCATTGAAATTAAAATTTTTGATATAAAGCAATTATATTCCTCAAAATGTATAAAAATAAATCAATTTATGCGATTTTTGTAGTATTTTAAACATTATAAAATGATTATTAATCTATTTGAGAGCCAATTTTTTATCAATAGTTTATGTCCTTCTAAAATCTTGATACTTTATTATGGATTTTTAAATGGGTTCTGTGATTTTTTAAGTAGATATATTCGTATTTTTTATAATTATACTTGTTAAAATGAGATAAATTTCCAATGTATAGCTGATTTTGATTTTTTACAGTTTTAATAGTACAAAATAATGCTAAAATAGTTTTACAATAGAAACCGTTAATTAATACTTCTTTTCCATAGAAATATGATAATATTAATGGTTATACAGATAGAAGAATTCTCCATAAACTGGCATGGTCTAAAAAATCCCCATGTATGCTGTTGGATTAATTAGAACTATTTTAATGATGGAGGAACTAAAATGGACAAAAGGTTACTGAGCGTCTTGATATTTGTTATTTTTGTAATGGTCATTCTTATTTATGGTCACACCCAACAAGATCAAAATACGATACAAAGTAACATTATTCAAAATAACACAGCTCAAAATTCAACGCAGAATGATGCTGTTCAAGACAATAATGGACAGATAAATGTAAATAATACTTTAAAAGATTATGACGCTACAATAACCCAAATAGGCCCTGATAATCCTCAAGAGGTACAAGTGTGCCTATATATTATGCAGTGACAAATAAAGGAAAAAAGATCATCTACAACGCGGAAGTAGGATCTCAAGATTTTGTAAAAAATATTGATATCTTAAAGCCAGGAGAAACTAAAAAATACACATATCTGCAGTATATTCCAACTAATGAAGATTTAGCAGAATGGTTTGATAGTAGTGTTAAATTAAACAGTCCTCTGGTAATGGGAGGCGCTGAACTTACTTTCACGGATAATAAAGATGTTTTACATAACATACATTCTAATTCAATTGAAATAAAACTTTTGAATTAATTCATTTTTTCTATCTTTTTAAATTCTTTTGAATTATTAATTATTTAGTAGGACTTTTGCTCTCAATTACTACTTTTTTGAATTAAGAATTGAAGGTCCAAATTGTATTTTCTGATTTATTCCATGGCAAAAGTTGAGTAATTTGTAAAGCAGGATGTTTACTGTGATTAAAATGTATACATTGATTAATTCTTGTTGAAGTACAATCTCAATTAATTTAATCAAAAAAGTACGCTCCTAAATTGGAATCTGTATAATAAATCTTAGTAATATGAATTATCACAAATAGTAATATAGAATTATTAACAAATAATACTACAGTACGGATCGGTCGGTGATTATATGCTGGATTTGGGGATAAAAAAAAGCGGTAAAGATAGGACTGAAAATTATGCAGTTAAATATTTAAATGAATTAATACCTCAAGAGGAAATATCAGGTGAAATTTATGTGGGAGATATAAGAAAAAGAGAGGTTAAAAAGAAAGAAATAGATGAATTCTATGTAATAATAACAGATCATGAAACTGAAATAAAGTGGATATGTGGGTTTATAACTTCTTATTATCCTGAAACAGGTAGTATATACGGTGAAAAAGGAGGAAGAGTTTACAATTTTATTGACAGTTTAGATCATGTTGTTAATAACACTCGAAAAAATTTTGAGGATAGCTATTCAGTTGACTTTGAAACTTTTAGAAAATCTGTTAACGATAACATTTCTCGTATTACAGTTAAAGCTGTTTCACCCTCAAATCCGCGAGCTAAGACTGTTAATTTAGAAGTTATCAGTGTTCAACTTAAAGATAATCCTGAAACGCTGAGGGCATCCACTCTTATAGATATTACCGATGAGTATCCTCAGCTTAGAATGGCAGTTACCAATCTTATAGACCGGAAAGAGAAAGTCACTCCTGAAAGTATTGCTGATGAATTAAAATCTTTATTTGACAGTAAGGAAATGGGGGAAAGGGAATATATTCACGGCTTAAAAGAGCTTGATAAGATGAAGAAAGGTGGATAAAACCAAAAATTTAACTCTTATTTAATAATTAAAGAGTTAGTAATGCCCATATTTTTGATATAATTTAAAATTTTTTTATATTCTATTTTTACATATATTTTAAAACAACTCAAACGTCCAAAATACGTTAATAAATTATTTTACTAATTATTAACTAATAAATGTAATTTATGTGTTTTCTATAGTAAATTAAAAGGTTATATTATAAATTAATTGGGTTATATTGGTTTATATCCTTCAGATTAATTTAGAATGCTGGTTTTTTGAAATATTAGGTTATGAAACTCATATGATAAAAAATAATAATTAAAAAAAACAAATTGTTGTTTATAAACTTGGTATATTTAGTGTAATCCTTTATCTTTAGATAATGGATAGTTTATTATTCAATTTTAAAATAAGCAAAACATGTGTTAAATGATAAAACCGTATTATTGGAATAAAATGGTGCTGATAATAATTATTATTTAGTTTGAAGGGGAAAATTATGTCTAAAGAAATTTTAAAGCTTTATGGGAAGGTTCGAGATGATCTAAAATTTCTTACAGCTTCTGATGTTAGAACCAGAATTATTATAACTTTAAATGGGGGATTAAAGAGCTTACGCGACCTTAAAGACGAAACAAATTTGAGTTCAGCAACTATTTTACATGGAATGAACCAGCTTGATGAGAAAAATTTCATACTTAAGCAATCTGGAGGCTATTCTCTTTCCCAAACTGGAAAAATTGTCGCGATTCACTTGATAAGCCTTATAAAAGCCTCCACATCCCTTGGAGAACTTGAAAAAATATTTTTAAGACATGAAATAGGAGCTATACCTGAATATTTACTTGAAAGTATTGGCAGTTTAAAAAATTCTGTAGTGATTGAATCTACCCCTACAGATGTTATGAAGCCCCATACAGTTTATGCTGAACTTTTATCAAAGGCTAAAAAAATTGATTACATATCTTCAGTTCTTTTACCTCAAAAAATAGAGATGTTCGATGATTTACTGGAAAATAGTTCCCTTCAGCTTATGGTGACGCCGGAAATACTAGATAAATGGATTGAAATAAAGGGCAGAGAAAACTTGAAAAAAGCAACTGAAGAAAAAGATTTTAAAATATGGAAGGTAGATGAGGCAAGAATGTCTTTTACAGTAACAGATAAATTCATTGCACTGGGCTTGTTTTCAACTGATGGAATATATGACCTTCATAAATATTTAATAGATGAAGACAATGAAGCAATTGAATGGGGTAATCGGCTGTTTGAACATTATTTAAAGAAAGCTAAAGAGGTTAAACTGTAGTTTAATCATCGGAGTGTAGTAAGATGAAACTTACCCGAATTTTGGTAATAGAAGATAATTTTAGAGATGTCCGGTTGATACAGGAAATGCTTAAGGAAATTCCTTCATTTAGTTTTGAGTTTAAGCATGTAGAACGTCTGGATGAAGGGATTGATTGCATTAAAAACGATAAATTTGATGTATTACTTCTTGATCTGAACCTACCTGACTCTTTTGGAATTGAAACATTTATCAAAGCATACAAAAGTGCACCATACTTGCCTATTGTAATATTGAGCGGTGCTGCAGATGAAGAAACCGCAGTAGATGCTGTACATGAAGGTGCTCAAGATTATCTGATGAAAGGGGAAGTTGATGGTAAATTGCTGGCACGTTCCATATTTTATGCTATCGAACGTAAACAGATAGAAGAAGAGCTGGTAAAACACAGGGATCATCTAGAAGAACTGGTTGAAAAGCGTACTCTGGGGCTAAAAGAAGCAAATAAACAGCTTAGAATAGAAATAAATGAACGTAAATGTGCGGAAGAAGAAATTAGGGCCTCTCTTGAGGAAAAAAAGATACTTCTTGACGAAATTCAAAATAGGATTCAGAATAGTCTGCAGACAATTATAAGTATAATAGACAGTGAATATCTTCAAAATGGATGTAAAAATTCCAATGAATTCAACCGGGAAATTGAGAATCGTGCAAAAGCAGTTGAATTAATTAATGAAAAGCTTTGTCAGTCAGAAGATTTTGCAATGATTGATTTTGCAGAATATATTAGGGATCTCACAGATTATTTATTTGATTTTTAT
>JAEZKE010000132.1 GCA_023436175.1 Methanobacteriota archaeon | reverse complement strand
CCAACGATGATTACGTCACTTTCAATGTAGTCTATAAATTCTTCGGCAAATCCTTCTACAATTGCCTTTGTTACGTCTTTTTCAGATATTTTTGAAAATATTTCCATTTTTAATATCCCCATTTTTTCTTAACAATAGTTATATAACAATCGTTACATATAAGTATTGTGCACAGGGGCTGTAACTTAAAAATAGATAATCTAATGGATTTATGTAACAAGAATATTTAAAAAAAGATACCAAAAATAAAAGTTAAGGAGATGTAATTATATTTTTATATTTACGATTCCCCAGCTTTAATGAAAGAAACAATCTTTTTAACTTCTGCGTCAAAGTTAATTTCTTCAAGTACTTCTAAAACTTTATCCAGTTTTGCATTTGTCTCGGGATACTGCGGAACAGCTGTACATCCCTGTGCTGGAAGTATAGAAATATCGAGGGTACCGATTTTTTTCCCTATCTCTTCAATTTCAATCTTATCAAGCCCAATTAAAGGACTTAAAACAGGCATGCTTGTCGGATATCTTGTTGCAAGTATATTTGGCAGGGTCTGTGATGCTACCTGTCCTAAACTGCTCCCATCAACGATTGCGAGGGCGCCTTCTTTTCTGGCAATTTCTTCGGCTATTTTATACATGCCGCTTTTACACAGGACACATGTTAAACGAACAGGTGCTTCTTCAATGCATTTTTTGAGATATTCCCCGTATCCTGCTTCGTAAAATTTAATGGGGTCTGGTGAGTACTCGTTAAGCTTGGCAACGATTTTAAGCACTTTTTCATTGGATTTTCCAGTATAAGGGTAGTTATTGAAATGGAGTACTATAACTTCAACGCCTCTTTTCATCATTAAAAATGTTGCAACTGGCGAGTCGATACCTCCAGATACAAGTGCAATCACTTTACCCTGGGTTCCAACAGGGAGACCCCCTATTCCTTGAATCTTTTCATGGTAGATATAAGTTTTATTATCCCTGACTTCTACAAAGAGTTCAAAGTCAGGGTTACTTAAGTCAACAGGTGCACCAGTAGCTTTAACCACCACTGAACCACAGAACCCTGCCATTTCATGGCTTGAAAATTCGTGTGTTCCTACTCTCCTGCATCTTATTGCAAATGTGTTTTCTGGGGAAAATAAGCCTTCAGATATTAAATTTTGCACATATTTGTTGATAGTTTCTTCAATAATGTCAAAATCAGTTTCTGTAGACACTACAGGGCTGAAGGAGACTATGCCTATTGCTTTACTTAATGATTCATATGCTTCATCAAAATTTTCAGGATATAAAAATACTCTGCCCTGGTTTATCTGTATTTTGCAGTTTAATTTACGTTTTATATTAGATATGAGTTTATTTTCAAACCTACGCCTTACTTTTGGACTTTTAACTCCAATTTCTCCATATCTTACAATTATGAGATCATAATCCATTATAATTCCTCCAATTTAAAAAATAATTTGTTATAATTGAATATTTGTATTTATCATGTTTATTTTACAGTATATGGTTATTTCAAGTGGTTATCTATAATTTAAATTATTATTGATTTAAAGAAATTAACCCATATAACGATTGAATAATTTATCTACCATTTAAGTCAAGGATATTTATGAAATTTAAAATTTGTTCCTGGTTTAAATTAAAAGAACAATTTAAAATTTATTTTTAGTGGGCTTATATTTGGAATTTTAAATATAAAAAGTAAATTAGAAAATTAAAATAATTTTTAATTTTCATTTTTAAACGAGTCACGCATTTGAAAGTGCATTATCTATGTCTTCAATTAGATCATCGGTATCTTCAAGACCAATTGACAATCTAATCAGATCATCACTAATTCCCGCGTTTTTTCGGCCTTCTTCACCCATTGAAGCATGGCTCATGGTTGCTGCGTGTTCTACAAGTGAATCTGCCCCACCTAATGATTCAGCGAGTGCAAATAGGTTGAGGCCTCTTAAAAATGTTCCTATATCTGAATCGGTTTTAAAGGATACCACTCCTCCAAACCCTTTCATCTGTTTTTTAGCAATTTCATGTCCTTTATGGGATGGAAGACCAGGATAAAATACTTCACTGACTTTTGGATGATCCTGCAGATATTCTGCAACAGCCATGGCGTTTTCAGCATGTTTTTCCATTCTAAGGGGTAGTGTTTTTAGTCCTCTTAAAACAAGCCATGCATCAAAGGGTGCTTCGCCAGTTCCAAGTCCGTTTAGCTGAAAATGGACATCCTCCGCTAGTTTATCTGTTGTAGTAACTATCGCGCCTCCAATAACATCACAGTGCCCATTTACATATTTTGTTGTGGAGTGCAGTACAAGATCGATTCCAAATTCAATAGGTCTTAAAAAATAAGGGCTTGAAAACGTGTTATCTGTAAGCGTAAGTATATCCTGTTCTTTTGCAATTTTTGAAATCATTTCAAGGTCTGTAATATTAAGTAATGGGTTTGATGGGGTTTCGGTCCATATTAGCTTGGTATTTGGTTTGATTGCATCTAAGATTTTTTCTTCGCGGTCAAGCCTTAAAAATGTGAATTCAAGCCCAAATTTAGTCATTATCTCGGAGAAAAGCCTGTAAGTTCCACCATAACAATCATCACAAACTATTACATGATCACCTGCTTTCAAGAGGTGTATTGCTGTTGTAATTGCGGCCATTCCGCTTGCAAATGCAAATCCTGCATTACCTCCTTCAAGTGCTGCAAGTGCATCTTCCAGCGCTTTTCTTGTGGGATTACTTGTACGGGTATAATCATGTTCTTTGGGTTTCCCTAAGTCATCAAAGACGAAATTGGAAGTCTGCCATATTGGAGTAGAAATTGCACCGGTTGCTGGACAGGGTGCCCTTCCCGAATGGACAGATTTCGTATTAAACTTCATACATTACCTCCATTTTTAGTATAAACGCGTTTCTCATCTTTTGTTCGTTTAACCAATCTATACGAACTGCTACTTTAAAAATGAGTAATTATTCCTAATTATAGTAACAATTGTTATATAACAATTGTTATATATGTTTTTCGGTATTAAAATAATTTGTAAAAAATTAAAATCTATTGATCAAACGCTTAACTATTTTTTAGATCTGGATAGTTCTGATAATTTTTTTGATAAAAATGGAAGTATTGTATCAATGAGATGAGGGGGATTTGTATATGAGTGCAATAAATCTTGCATAAAATATCAGGATATAAGGGGCGATTATTAGTTCTGCAATAACAAAACCAACTATATTTGCTGATTCTATTATTTCTTCTAATATTGGCCATCCAACTGCCACTAATCCTAAAACTATAATTATGTATCCAATCAATAATCTTTTTAGACCTATTTGCTTGATTTTTTTAAATATTTCAAGGAATCTAAATGCCTCTTTAAATGAACCTCCCTTAAAAGCCATGTGAGGTATTGCTACTGTAAATAAGATATCTGAAATGAATAAGAGGAATATTAAAAGAATTATAAACAAAATTATAATATTTTCAGAAAGTAAAGGTAATCCTAAGTTTATTTGAGTAAATATCGCATCTAAAACCATAATGAAAATAATGAGTGGTACTAAAAAATATATAATCGCTATAATTATTTCATTAATCCCATGTTTAAACATAGAAAAGAAATTATTTAATTTGGGGGGTTTTTCAATGCCCATCAAACTCTTTTCAATAATTCTGAATGTATAACCTGATTCTAAAAGGGTGGTAATGGCTAAAACCAAAAAAGTTAACAATATAATACTTAATGCACCTGTAAAACTTAATTTACCTCCGAAAAATCCGTTAAAGTCAAAGTACTGGCTCAACAGAAAACTGCCCATTAAAATTAGAAATCCTAATGAAAAAAGTGATTTTAAATTTAATAGCGGATATTTTGCTGAATCTACTATTATTTCGCGCATTTTCATAATTTGACATCCTTGATTTCACTGTATCCAATATGATATAACTGAATTTATAGTATTTGAATTAATGCAGTTAAGTGTTAGGATATCTTAGATAAAAAAATAGCGGAATGTTATTTAAAAATAAAGAAATTAGAATGTTCGTAAAAACATTCTCTAAATTTTGCTTAATTATGCAAACATGTGTTTTGGTTCGTTTTTCTCAGTTTTATATAAGTTTAAAGCGTATTCTACATGATCCCATGTTACAGAATCAGTATCTTCAGAAATTGCTTTATGAAGAGCTGTTTTTAACAATCTCTCTTTTATATCTCTTCCAGACATGCCTTTGCTCACATTTGCCAGCCTTTTGATATCTACTTTCATTTCAACAGGCATGGTTTTAATATAATTTTCAAGCATATGTTTCCTCTGATTTTTATCAGGAATTTCAAATTCTATTTCCTCTTCAAAACGGCTCCTTATTGCAAAATCAAGTAAATGAGGATTGTTAGTTGCACCTATGGTCACCACACCATAATTCTGGTCAATTCCATCCATTTCAGTAAGTAATGCATTTACAACCTCTGAAACATCTCCACGGAGTGACTGGTATTTTCTATCAAGTCCAATGGCATCCATCTCATCTATAAATATGACTGAAGGAGCTGCTTCGGCGGCAGCTTCAAAGAGCTCGTGTATTTGCCTTGCACCATCCCCAACATGTTCTCCTATAAGCCTTGTAGCTTTTATAAGGAATAAAGGTACCTTAAGTTCGTTGGAAAGGGATTTTGCAAGCATAGTTTTCCCAGTTCCTGGTTGTCCATAAAAAAGGACATTACGTGGTGCCCATTCTTTAAATTTCTCTGGCTCCTGCAGATATTTCATTATTATTTTACATTTTGTTTTGGCACGTTCCTGTCCAATTACATCATCCATTTTAACGTTAGTATCTATTTTTTTGATTTCCTCTTTTTCTTCATTTTCCATAAGGAATATGGAAGTGTTTTCAGTTATTTTGGAGTTGTTTGGATGTGCTTTTATTATTTTAAATGCGTAATCAGGTAATAATTTTTGATCAAAGAGGAAAGAACCTTCACAAACATCATACCCTTCCCATTGTTCCTGTGCATAGAGCTCGAAAAGTTCCTTATTAACTATCTCAATTTTTGGATTTTCAACAAGATTGCATAGGAAAGGATAACCAATTGACTGTAAAACAACAACTTTGGCCTCTTTTTTAGGCCCATTTGGAGTTATTGTTGTTTTTTTCTCTATTATATATGAATCAGGCGCTACATTGTTAAATTTCACTAATACACCTTCCAGCGTTAGATAAAATATTTAAAATTAATTTTTTGTATATAAAAATTCGTAGTTTAAGTTTAATTCTATACATTTTCATAGTATGGTATGTATGATTAGGAATAAAAACTTTGGCCTCAGATTATATATAAAACTATGGGCATAAAAAATTGAAAAAATGACTTTATTTTCGGTATGATGCCAAATTATTGGTGAACATTTGCCTTATTTTATCCCTTTAAAATACAGTTGTATTCTTTTTTCATTTCCAATGCATCAACATCAAGATAAGGAGTTTCACATATTAAAGTGACATTAAATCCATTTTCTGAAATTAATTCAAGTAATGGAGTAAGTGAAGGCCCAAAATTCTCATCAGCGAGTATATGGTGCTTTTTTTCACCTGCATCAGTATATTCTATCTTTGTAAAGTGAGAATGAAGCGATTTTAATCCTAATTCGTTTTCTAATTTATTAAATATCTTTGCATAATCTTCTTTAGTTTTGATACTTCCTCCGGATCGTGCATGCATATGTGCAAAGTCTACGGTAGGGGCAAAATTGTCAAAAGACCGGCATATTTCTATTAGTTCATCAAGTGAGCCAAACTGTGACTTTTTACCTGTAGTTTCTGGTGCGAAGGTGTAATTTTTAATTCCAAGTGCTTCAACATTTTCCAAAAGTTCAGAAATAGCATCTTTACATTTTTTCATGGCTTCTTCAGGAGAATATTTTGTATAAAAACCCATGTGAAAAACTGTTCTGTATGAACTCATCCATTCTCCAGCTTTCACTGATTGGACAAGTCTTGTAATTGATTTTTTAACTGTATCTTCTTTTTGTGAGCATAAATTGATATAGTAAGGTGCATGCATTGAAACCAAAATATCATTTTTTGCTGCATTTTCACCAAGTTCGAGTGCGGACTGTTTTGAAATCCTGACGCCGTAGGTGGCTTGATATTCAAAAGCATCGAGCCCTATTTTTTTAATATAATCACAAACTTGCGTAGTTTTACCTTTGTATCGTGTGGGCCTTCCTGCAGGGCCGAATCTTATATCGGGTTTCATTTGATCACGTTTTATTTTTAGGATATAAACTTGGGTCAATTTCAATTAATCCAAAATCATTTCATTAAAATTAGTTTAGGATATAAATTTAAATAATTCGGTTTTTAATCTCATATTTTTTACATATATTATCTGCCCTTTCAACAAGGTCTTTTTGATATTTTGAAGTAGGATAAAAGTTATTCCCAAATAAACGCTTTGTTTTTTCTAAAATTTCAGGGAAATTCTTTTCAATTAATTTATAATAGACAGTCTTACAATCATTAGCTTCATCTCCAAATAGCGTAAGACCCGCAGTTAAAATAGAATCAGCGCCATAGTTTTTAGCGAGTACTACCATTTTCTCTATTTGCTTATTTGAATCAGATAAGAAGGGTAAGACTGGCATATAACATACTCCGACCTTAAAACCTTCATCCTTAAATTTTTCCATGGTTTCAAGCCTTTCTTTAGGTGTTGGGGCATTGGGTTCGAATATTTTGGCCAGTTTTTCATCAGGGGTAGAAAAAGAAAAAGATATTATAGCTCCACCTTTTAATTTAGGTTTTAAATCATGAGGTAAAATTGAATTTTCATTGATCTTCTTTAAAATATCAATATCCCTTAAAACAAGTGTAGATTTAGTTAAAATACTAACAGGAAATTTAAACCTGTTTATTATGTGAAGAACAGATCTTGTTAATTTCAATTCTTCTTCAATCTTTGGATAGGGTTCACTAGACGTTGCTAGAGCTATTAATCCATATTCTTTATTTTTTGCCCTTTTTTTAAGCTGTTTCACCAGGATATCTGGAGCATTTGCCTTGCCAGAAGTTTTATGGGTGATATCTCCACCATAGTGGCTTCCACGAATGTAACAGTAAAGACAGTTAACTGAGCATCCATAATATGGATTAAGGGTATAATCACTTAAAAACCATGAATCTCTCTTTTTATGCTTATTTAAGATTGATTTTACATTAATTCTATTTATTTTTGGTTGTCCTTCAATTTTTTGGCCAGTGTTTTCTGGCTTTTTGAAATCGTAAAGATCCATAATCATTATTGTCATTTTTTGATTAAATAAATAACTCATAAAACTTTAACATATTTTAGACAACTAACTATGCTCAGATAAAAGGTATAAAAACTAATAATGAATAAGCAAGGCATATACAACTTATTTGAAATTAATAATGCTTAATTAGAAGTAAAAACTGAAATAATATTAAATATGGTTCAAAAATCATTCTAAAAAAATTAAATTAAAATTTAATGTTTAATAGGGATCCCAGTTTTTAATTTCTTTATACTCTGGAAAATCTCCATATGGGTATTTATCAAACATCTGTCCCCAGTCTGTATTTTTAAATTCATCTATTTTTTTCTTTCCTGTTGTGGGGTACCAAAGTTTGTCATGGTAGAATTCAGACGCAAAGATAAATGTTTTAAATATCGGGGAGTTGAACAACAGATGATGCAGCCATTTAATGCCCATTGTTTTTTTCCTGATGCGTTGATCCCATTTTATTACGGGGCTTTTACTGGTTTTAAATCCAAAATTTGTATTTTTAAAGTGGTCAACATCGCCAACTATTTCGATCTGGTCAACGTCTCCCATTCCAAGGCCTCTATCATGTGCTATCCTAATATAATCTATCTTTAACGGGTCAAATCCCATGGTTTTGGCTGCAACAGCATCAATTGCCACCTGATCATCACTTGCAAGAATGATGTTTCCACAGTAAGGTTCCATTGTCCTTGGACCAGCTCCATTTCCGCAAACACCACCATCCATAACTGAAAAAATTCCTTTATGGATTTCCTTTTGAATTGCAAGTAAATCAACAAGGACTTCATGTATCTTTTTATGAGCATGGTGCCTGTATTTAGGGATCAAACCACCAAAAGCATTTTTCATAGCTCCAGTAGTTGTGGTGTGGCCATGGGTTTTCACTGTTGGAAAATGAATCACGTTGGAATCATAAAACATTTTCGGAACTAACACTTCGCCGAATATATCATTCATTGCAAGCATTTCAGATTTGGGTTTATGAATTTCCCATTCTACATCTGTTAATGGCTGAAAATCTATTTCATGGTCCTTTAAAAGCGGTAGCCATTTATTATAATATGCACCTTTCCAGGGATGAGTTACCACAGTCTGATTCTCTACAGCTACAATATCTTTGTAGTTGTCCTTTCTTAGCGCGTTCAAAACTCCTTCAAGCTGCCATGGCGGAGTCGAACATGCGGGATAGTAAAGTGTCCATGAAAGATTGAGCTTTAAAACTGTTTTATCCTGTTTTGATAATGATTTTTCGTAATCTGTAAGGTGCATCAATTTATAATAATCATCAATTACTGTTTCCGGTGATGTTTTAATTAAAGCGACTTTTGACATGTTATTCACTTCAGTTTTTATTATCTATATCTTTTTTCCCAAATGTTACAAAATGCATGGTTTATACTCATGCCTTGACACTGCATAATTAATATGATGTTATTTAATCTTGGATTACCATGTACAATTTACTTTTTGGTAATTACTATATATGATACTCTTGCACTGCATTCATTTATACGCTATAAATGAATATTTTTTACTTTAATTATCCACATAGGTCCCGCTTTGTTGAACGTCAGGAGGTAATTGGGGTGAGAATTCCCTTAAATTTTCGGTTAAATTTTCCACATCTTGAGGATCAATTGCATAAAATGAAACAGTGTCCATAAAACAGGTTATTCTGTTAGGGATCTTCCACTGTCCTACTTTAACCCAGTTGGAAGGTATTCCTCCTGTTAAATACTTTTTATAAAGATCTTCATAGACTATAACTACCTTTACGTGATTTCGACTGGTTATATTATCAAGATCCGCTATTGTATAATTATTTTTTAAAATTGCTTTGGAAACGTTCAATCCACTTAATCCTAATAAGTCTACAGATTTGATATCTGCAAGGTAATTTACTGCACCAACATCATTTAAAGAGATTGCATCTCCTTGATAATACTTATGTATAAAAAGACCCATCTGGTACTGCTGCTCATAGACATTGTGGGTAGCCGTAGGGACATCGTTAAAAGAGTCGTATCCCCTTGCAGATAATGGAAATACTAATATGAATACTATGAGCAGTATAGATAGATGTTTATAAATTAATTTGCCATTTGACTTGAATTCGGGCAAATATTCACTTATGCCAATTGCAATGGCTATAATTCCTAAAGCCACTATATATGCCTCATATCTGTAGAACCAGCCTATTCTCGCTATAAACATGTGTAGTATTGCTGTACCTAAAAATATGATGATTATCACGTTAGGCGCGTCCCCTAAAGTTTTTTTCTCTTTAAAGCGTAAAATTAATATGCATGCGGCTAAAATCAATGGAATAAATAGGTATGGATTTAGAATGTTCAAAAAGTTATTCACGAGCAGCATTATGCCATTTAATGAGAGAAGTTGAGCCTTGGCTTCCACAAAAATGGTCTTGGTTATCAATGAATTAGGCAGGAAAAACCATCCCTTTTCAGTGGAAAATATTCCATATGCAATTACTGGGATTATACTCGCACATAGTACTGACAGAAAATTCCAAAATTTCCTTTGAATCAGGAATATCGCTGCGACCATTGAAACCACAATTGCATCCTCATAACGAACTGCCACAACTAATGCTGCTAAGATTAATAATAGATAATATTTTAAAGAATCATGTTTATCTTCAGAAATTACCTGAACCGCGATAAAGATAAATGAAACGATGAGAACTATTTGCAGGATGTGTTCCATGCCGGTAAATACCAGTGCAGGAATTGGGGTGAAAAATATCAAAAACAGCAGAAAGATCAAATTGTACAGGGGATGCAGTTTATAATATTTAAATATGGAATAAGCTATGAAAATAAAAATTGTGGCAAATACCACGTTTAATACGAAAGGAATTAGTGTATTTACTCCAAATACAAGATAAGCTGAAGATAACACTAATATCCATAATGGAGATGATGAAGAGGAGGTAAAGCCATATTTATCTACACCCCACACTCCATGTAGAATTAGATTTTTAGCCATTACCATGTGGATATAAGGATCATCAAGTACATATGTAAATATTCCCTGATTTATAGCAGTGGATTCTCTAAATAAAATTAATATAGCTGTCCATAGCACCGCAATAGCTATTATAACTGGTAAATATTTAGATATGTTGGAAAAGGTAAGCTTCATAATATAATTTTCATAATTTTAGTTATTTATATTTATTTTCCCATGATCCTTTTCCTAAAGATGAAATGTACTGAAAACCCTAAAATTGCCCCAAACCAGAACGTTCCGAACCTTATTATTAGCATTGCGCCTACAGCATCTGTAGAGGTTAATCCAAAATATTGTAGCAATCCAGAAATTGTCGCTTCTGCAACTCCAAGGCCTCCAGGGATCATACTGACTGCACCGATTAATGTTGCAAAGCTGAATACAAATGTAGACAATATCAGACCTATGGCCTGTCCAAATCCCATAATTACAAAGTAAAGTGCAAGACATTCAAAAAACCATGCAAAAGCACTTAAAAATGATAATCCTACCATATTTTTAGGATTCATCAGTTGCAGAAATGTAGCATGCATAGTTTTGATATCTTTAGAATATTTCCCGGCTCTCTTTTCAAGTATGGAAATTAATTTGCCCGAAATTTTTTCAGATTTTATAGCTATAACTAGCCCTGCAAATACTAAAAGCAGTGCTATTAAGATGTAAATTCCTTCTTTGTAGTAAAGGATTCCAAGCAGTGAAAGTATAACCAGGCCAATCACATCTGTAACTCTGTCGGTTATCACAACAGGAACAGTTTTACTTAGACTTTCGCCATTTATATCTTTTATTAACCATCCTTTCCATATTTCACCTACTTTTGCAGGGGTTATAATCATACCCATCCCGCTGAAAAATACAAATAAATTATCTTTAAGTTTTAAATTGACGCCCACACTTTTTAAGAAAAGAGTCCACTTTAAAAACCGGATGATATATGCTACAATGACTAAAATCAGCATCACTGGAATAAATATCCAGTTAAACTTTTCCATTGCAGATAAAAGACTTCCGAAATCGGCATATATGCCCATTATAAGGTAAACAATAACTGCAAAGATAATAATTAGCCATACTCTGTTTTTTTCCATATTTTAGCACCGTTAACTTATACAGTTTAAAAATTTCAAATTTGTTGTGATCAAAAATGTACTGTAACTATTTCCTTCAATAATGTTTTTTCTGAATTTCAATGTCCTAAAAATGTTTCTTCCATGTTTTCAACAATTTAGTAAAAACATGATTCAAACTGGTGGATTTTTTACCGAATACCTGTAGATTGTTTTTCATGATAGCTTCATAAATATCCTCTGTTTCTACAATTATACCCGCATGTCCGATTTCATTTGCAAAATGAGCATCACTTCCTCCAGTTACTCCTAATTTGTATTTTTTTGCAAATTTACTAGCATTAAGATTATATTTTTCTTTTACACAACGTGAATTGAATATTTCAATGTTATCTATATACTTAACGTCTTCTTTAGCAGGAAATGAAGCATATCTCCATTCATCAAAGGGATGGGGAAGGACTACTATGCCGCTTTGTGATTTAATTTCAGCTATAACATCATAAAAATCTTTAGATTTTATTTCTTCAGATAAAAACAATCCAATTACTTCTCCTTTGGATGTCATTACTTCTGAACCGATTATAACCTTAAAATTGTCTGTTTCATATTCTTTTGCTTTTAATCCTCCTTTTATGGTATTGTGGTCTGTAACTGCAATACCACATAATCCTTTTTTAATGGCAACTTTAACAATTTTTCGAGGATCAAGAATTCCATCTGAAGAATATTTTGAATGAGAGTGAAGATCGTATTTCATTTTTAACTCCTAACGGTTTAATATTGTTCAGGTCCGTTGAAGACCAGTTCATTGTTCTTAATTTGTGTTTCATTAACGTCTGAATAGTATAGTTTTAGACCATCAGGTAGATCTATAGTTTTTACTGAGATTTGTGATGTTATCTGAGGGAAATACGCGGATTGGTTACTGATTACCCATATTATTTTTTGTGTGGAACTATTTACTCTGATTTTAAATAGATTAGACGGCAGCCAGGTGTTGGTATGGTTTTTAGCATACCATTCAGAAGTTATAAAATGGTCTGCTTCTATTAAATAATAAACTTGATAATCTGGCAAGTAATACATGGCTTTTCTCCAATTAAATCCTTCATTTTCGCGGGTAATTTCTCCCATAACTATTATAGTATTGTTAGAATTAGATCCTGGCACTTGGGATATTGCGTTAAGATAGGTTTGAGTACTCTGGTCGTTAGCGTTAATTTTTTCGTGAGTAGACATAAATCCCATGTCCAGTCCCCATAATAATTTTTCCTGTATGGATGAGTTATTTAACTCGCTTATTGGAGTTTCCCACAGTTTTTCTTCATTTATATTGTATGGAACTGTGAAATATGCTATATTAAACAAAATAACTAATGAAAGTACTATTGTAAGCCATTTTTTAGGGCTGTATTTATCAAATTTCGAACTTAGGCTATAAGATAGTCCTTTAACAAAATATGCCAACACGATAGCTAATACTGGGATAAATACGAGCATATATCCTGGTTTGGCTAGATGTATAAGTAAATACATAATGGATGGGGTTAAAAACCACAATAGGAGAAATATGACTCTGTAATCTCTCATATTTTCTCGGAATACATGTAGAGGGCCCTTTCCAACATATTTATTGAATAGTGCCATTATGATAATTCCAGAGTAAGTTAGGGCGAGTCCTAACCATGTAAAGTATGAACCAACTGCTGTAAGCTTATTGACAATAGTCGATCCAAAGAGTATCGATGATCTTGGGAACGCTATTTTATATAATGTGCTTGAAGCCTGGGAGTACTGTTCAATACCTCCTGAAAATATCATTGTGGGAATAACCCACACTAAAACAGATGGAATCAGCACTATTATGGCTTTTAATAATCTATTTGGCTCTCTTTTATGGTAAAAAACGCAAAAGAACCATAATGGAAACATATAAATGATTAAATCTTGTCTGAATCCTCCGGCTAGACCTAAAGCAATGATGGATGGGTAGAAAAATTTTTCTTTTCCTCTAAAAACCTGGTAAGACAGATAAGCAACAACAGTAGCAAGAAATGCTTCAGTTGGATAAATGGTTGCTATTTCTCCATAATACCAGAATAATGGGTTAAATACAAGTAATAACGCTGCTACAATTGCAAACTGTCTTGAAAACATTTGTTTGGTAAGGAAATATATCAATATGACTGTAATAATGCTGAATAAGATGCTGATAATGATCATTGTGGTGTTTGGATCGTTGAGAAATGTGTTTATTGCTTTTCCAAGGCCTACATAAAATATATAACCTGGGGGGTGGGGTTGATGATGTACAATGTCAAAATTCTCAAATCCAAGTGCGTAGTTTACAGAATCCCACTCATATAAGTATTTACTTACAAAAGGAATCCTTGTTATCAATACTAAAAGGAATAGAACCGCTGAAATGATGATATCAATCTTTTTTGAACTGTAGTGATTTAACTGAAATGTATCTAACATGTTTAAAATACTCCTAAAAGTCGGGATATTGAACTTCCATAAAGTATGGCTATAACTAAAATTGCCCATAATACCATACTGAGTAACATTCCTCTGTCTTTAAACAACATTTCCGGCTCTCCGCCAAAATTTTCAGCATGAACCATGTATATATATTTAAAGAGGCCGTAGAATGCAAATGGAATTGTAATCATTATGTATATTTTGCCTGTAAAGAATGTATAAATGGAATAAGACATGATTAATGCACTGGTAGTTATATTCATCATTTGATCAAGCATTTCAGTTGAATAACCGTCTAAAATCTTACGGTGATTCGATGCATTTTTTCCTAATATAACTAACTCATGTCTTCGTTTTCCAATTGCTAAAAATAGTGCAAGAAGGAATGCACAAATTATAAGCCATGGGGATACAAGCACTCCAACTGCTAAACATCCTGCAATGGCTCTTATAACAAAACCTGCAGAAATTATCATCATGTCTACTATGATGAGCTGTTTCAGTAACAGGGAATAAATCAATATTAACAGGAAAAATGCCACTGCTGAAGCTAAAAACCAGATGTTAATTAAATATGAAACTCCAAAGGCTGCTACAATTAGTATGACTGCAGATATCCATGCATTGTTTGTTTTTAATTTACCTGATGCAATTGGCCTATTACGTTTTTTTGGATGATTTTTATCCTTATCAACGTCAATAATATCATTTATTATGTATAAACATCCTGAAATCACACAAAAAACTGCAAATGCAGCAATTACATCAATCCAGAGGTTTAAATTTAAAAGTTTTAGAGAAAAGACAATTCCAATGAATATAACTAAATTTTTATACCACTGCTTCGGACGCATTGAAATTAGGAGTTCTTTTATCATTCATATCACTGTAAGTCTGAAATATCATTTTTTAGGTTTATCAAATAATTTAGCAATTAAGTTATTATAAATATAGTTAATTTGCTCTATAATATGCCTTATTCAAAAAGAAAGCAATAGTTACTGGATTACTATTGCATGTTTTCATAATTAAATGTTTATACATCCATCAAACACAAAGTGTTTTTGAGTGTGTGAAAATCAATAAAATTTTCACAACTGCAAAACATTTGGTTTATCAAGTGCCAAAAATTCATAGAATTTTGGGGCATAAAAGAAAAATTTAGGGGATTTATATCCTTTATATTAAAGGATTCCCATAGCTTTATTAGTTTTTTCGATGGATTTGGATGAATCATCTTCCATTTCAAGCATAGCCCTTATTGCATCCACATTTTCAGGAACTACATCTGATTCCTGGTGAATTGCCTGCATGTAATAGAGTTCTCCGTCCACGATGTTTAAAGACTCTTCCCATACTCCTATTTCAAACAAATCGTTTCTTGAACGTCCTAACTCTTTTGCATATTCCATAAATTCGGCTGTTGAACCAAGACCTTCTTTAGCTTTTAGCAGCAGAACTCTTGGAGTTTCATTAAGTTTATCCTTTATGTCGTCCACGCTAACTGAAGATTCAAGCTCAACCATCAAGTTGTGCTGGTGCATTAAAGTTGTTGGCACCAGTAATGCCATGGTAGTTATATTAAGATCGTACATTACAGTTTGAACATCAGGTCCGTGGTGTGATGGTACTGTTGGAGGGTTTGGAACTATAGCATTGATCGGCCCCTTTTTAACCTGTGATGGGTCAGCCCCTCTCCTTACCATAACCGCCCTTACTTTTTTAATTCCGCATAAATCATTTATTGGATTCAGAGTTCTACAAAGTCCTGTGGTATTACATGACACAACTCTTGCATAATCTTTACCTATTACGTCGTTATAATTTGAAAATGAATTAAATGAAAGTCCTATCTGGTCGTGTTTTTCCCCACCCTGGAATGTTGCTTTTAAGCCTAATTTTTCATATATTCCTTCCTTATTTTTAGCTCCGATTCCTTCAGGAGTACAGTCAACAACTATGTCCAGTTTCTCAAATAGTTCATCTGCAGTTCCAGTTACTTTGATACCTGCTTCTTCAAAGGAACTTTCTCTTTCAGGAGCACTTATGTAGAGATCATAACCTTTTTCTACAGCCATTCTGGCCTCAAAATCAGGGCTTCGTTTGGTAACTCCAACAATTTTCATATCATCCTGGGCAGAAACAGCATCTGCTACTCTTTTACCTATTGTTCCATATCCATTTATACCAACAGATTTCATAAATTGACCTCCTTGTTTGCAAGTTCTGCAATGATGCCTTCAAGATATATCATTGCTGATATCTCAAATAGCGCGCCAAAAGGTGTTAATGGCTCATATTCACCTGCTACTCTTCTTTCTATATAATTTTTGGTTTTTGCTTTTATTCTACCTGGTATTTCAATTACAACATCAGATATCTGGGCAAGCGGTGAATCATGAAAAGAAGTTATAGATATAATTTTTGCACCAATATCTGCTGCTTTTTTTGTAATGGTTAAAGTTGGTTCCGTTTCCCCAGATCCAGAAATAGCTATAAGAACGTTCCCGATGTTGATCTCAGGAACTATAGTTTCACTAATAACAAAAACATCCCGGCGAATTTCACTAAGCCTTGAAGCAAAAGCTTTTCCTACAAGCTCGGATTCTCCAAAACCACATATAAATACTTTTGAGGCATCCTGTAGGTATTTTTCCATGAGTATTCTGGCCTCATCGTCAATATCCATGGATTTTACATGTGACGTTATCTCTTCAAGTACGAGCCTTAACATAAAAACACCAGTTTTACATCTTCTAGTATATTTTTTGGCATTATAAATATTTATGATTTTATATTTGTTTTATTTATGCTTTCATTAAAATAGATAAATCAAATTAGCTTAATTTTCAAATATGTAATTTAAAGAGAATATTCCTTTAAATAATCCTGAGGAAAAATAGAATGGGCTGTAACTTGATTTATATTGATGTTTTTAGAATTAATTCACCTTTAGACTAAAAATATCAAAGAATTAAGTTATATAGTATACACATTATTTACATTTCATGTACTTATAACATATTTTATTCTTTAGATCACTAATTAGCAGTTATCTCTAAAGAATGGTTCCCGATTTGCTATTGCATCTAAAAACAATTTTTTAAGCTTTTCATCAGAATATCCACGTCTCATTGGTTCTATTAAATCAACTAAATTATCATTTCGAAGTAAGCATGGTTTAATTTTACCTTCAGGTGTTATTCTAATTCGTGTACAATTTTTGCAAAATTCAGTGTTATCCATTGGTTTTACAACTTCGATTTCACCATCTTCAATGAAATATTTTTTCCTGTCCTGCATAAATTGTCTTATTTTAATTTCATCTGCTCTTTGGGTAAGTTCTTCCTCGAGTTCATCCATTTTGAAATGGTATTCCTTAAAAAATCCGGAATTAGATTGGTTGTCTGTTTTTAAAAGCTCTATAAGTTGAAGTATTGCATTATTTTTTTTACAAAACTGGAACATATCCCATATCTCATGGTCATTGATCCCTTTCATAACTACCATATTTACTTTAACTGGATAAAGTCCTACTTCTGAAGCTTTTTTAATTCCGTCTTTGGCTTTTTCAATATAATCTTTTTTAGTTATAAACCTATAAGTTTCTGGATTAAGTGTATCAAAACTTACATTGGCACGATTAAGGCCAGCAGCTTTTAATTGTTCCGCATATTTTCCAAGAAGTGTTCCATTAGTTGTCAAAGCTATATCTTTAAATCCAATAGTTGATATCTTCTGAACAATTTCAACAATATCATTTCTTATCAACGGCTCTCCACCTGAGAGTCTAATTTTTCTAACACCAATATCTGCTGCTACTTTTGAAACTCTATATATCTCATCTGGAGTCATCTCATAGCTTTGTGGAAGTATACCATCGTGATGACAGTAAAAGCATCTCACGTTGCAGCGGTTGGTTATTGAAATTCTAAGTGAAAATACTGGTCTTTCAAATTTATCGGTTGCTGGCATTTTTATCAACAGTTGAATTTTATATATTTAAAAATACTCAAGTTTAAATTCAGTTTATTGTTAACTAATTTAAATGTATCTGATTCAATATCTCAAAAATAAAAAGTTTTGAAATTCTCAGATGGATTAGTGGTATAAAAATAGAAAAAAATAAAAAAGTTGGGAAACCCTCGAACACATCGTGTTGGGGGGCATGTGAAAAATCTTCGATTTTTCACGGTTGCAAAACTGAAAGTTAGCAAAACTAAAGTTTTGCACTATCGAAAAGCAAAGCTTTTCGATGCCCCAAATACTCCGTATTCGAAGGCTCCAAAAATTCAATGATTTTCGATGCCCCGAATACTCCGTATTCGAAGGCTCCAAAAATTCAAAGAATTTTAGAAAATACTGTCAAAAACGAAGTTTTTGACGCAGCAAATCTTCCAGATTTGCATGCTTCGTATTTTCTAACCAGAGGAAACACAGTTTCTTCGGCCCCGAAAACGGAGTTTTCGAGGGCTCCCAAAAATCGAAGCTTTCGAAAATCTCCGATTTTCTATGCCCCGAAAATTCAAAGAATTTTCGAGAGTTTTGCAAACATCAAAATTATAAATTTTGATAGCCTGCAAAAATTTAAATTTTTGTAACTAAAGTTTCCTTGAATTTCAGAAGGAATCTTCTAAAATTTACATTGAGTCTAATTTTTCTGGGAAATAGGTATCTACTACGTATTCAAGACCATATTTTGAAAAAGACTGCTGTTCTGCTTTTTTCCCGATTTTAAGCATCTTTTTAATTTCAGTCTGCCAGAATTCATTTTTATATCTTGGATCTTTGGCAAGTTCTTTAAGTCTTAAAACATCTATGTCTTTCAATGGATCAGTTGGAAGGTCATAGTTTATTATATCGCTTGCTGTTACACCCATAAATTTAGCATCAGGTGTTGCAAGGTCATGGTTAACGTGTGCAAGCTTTGCACTTCCAGAAATTATAACCATGGCGATGTGGAATCCCCATGGGTCTCCGTCGTTACA
>JAEZKE010000120.1 GCA_023436175.1 Methanobacteriota archaeon | reverse complement strand
TATGGATCATGGATATTTTTCCTTTATTTTGCTAAAAAAAATAATTTAAGGCTTATCTTGCCTTTTCTGCGCCTTTACCTTTTCCTCGAAGTCCACGGGTTTTTTTACCTTCACTTGTGAGTCCACGTAGTACACGGCTTGTGTGCTGTTTTTCACAGATCCAGTTTATGTTTTTATCCGCTTTAATTGATGGACTGTTTGGATCAACTAATATGACTTCAAAAAATTTGAATTTCCCGTCTTCCCATACCCAGTATGAGTTTAAAACTTCTAAGTTAGGGTATTTTTTGGCTACTCTTTCTTCAGCTATCCTTTTAATGGATTTTGCAGGAGTTATTTTGTTGACACCCATCCTTTTAGGTTTTCTACCGGCGGTGAATCTTGTTTTCCTTCTTCCACCTCTCCTAACTCGGGTCCTTACAACAACATATCCTTTTTTAGCTTTATATCCTAAAGACCTTGCTCTGTCAAGTCTTGTAGGTCTATCTATTCTCTGAATTACGCTTTCCCTTCTCCACTGCGGAGCTCTCTGTTGCATAAGCTCCTTGACGAAGGAATCGCTCGGATTTTTCCATGCGTCTCTTATATATTTATACATTAAAACACCTCTTTTGTTCAGCTTGCGCCACATCCATGGGATTAAATCCCAAAAAAAGTTGTTTCACCAATTTGGTGATGATCATTATTAGTTTAAGTAAGTATAAAAAGGTTATGCTTTAAGTGAAAATTAAAAATAATCACACCTGATTGATTTTATTTATTTTTGCAGATATAAATCTATTAAAAAAACGCAAAAATTAATTATATGTTATTTTAAATCTTAAAAAGTTGTTTTCTACTAATTGGTGATGATCATTGGATTAAATAAGTATAAAAAGCTTGTGTTTTAAGTGAAAATTAAAGTTGGTCACGTACATTTGATTTTATTTACTTTATAGATATAACTTTACTGTTAAAATAGAAAAATTAATTTTTTTTAAATCTAAGTTCTCTGTTTTCTTTTGGAAATGAAATAAAAATGTATATATTTTTTATACTGTGGCTGTATGGGAATCTGATTTTGCCCCCTTATATGCATCATAAGCTGCATATAGGGCAAATAAGAGTGATATAATAACAATAGACGAGCTTACAGTGAGGAATAGTACATATAATATAACTTCGATGGCTAAAAATATTATTCCTTTTTTAACTTCACCAGATAGTATCTGACCTGTTCCTGGAATTATTAAAGACATTAGTGCAGCAAGTATTGCATTTACCATTTGCTTACCTCCTTACTGTATTAATTATATAGAATAATATATTATTTAAATCTTTCTAAAAATTGGTGAAATTAGGCTTATTTTAGCATATAATATGGAATAAATGTTTTATTAGTTAATAATGCTACATATTAAGTCTTAAATGATTAAATATTAAACTATTAAATTTATTATTGTATTTTTTAATTAATGTTATTTGATAAATTAGATAACATTAATTAAATTTTGTTTTGAACAAACAATGCTTTTTATACAATTGTTATTAATGGAATGATTATTGGAATAGGTTTTAGTAATGTAATCTATTTGATGTTTTATTGATTTTAAAATAATATTCAAGAAATAATGGGATTTTAGCTGCGATTATAATATTTCAAAGGGGAATATCTATTTTTTATTTGTTTAAAGACAGGCATAGACCTTTTATTTAAAATTACAAAAATAAAATTAAAATAAATATAAAGATTTATTAAAACTATCATTATTTAAGGATACGAATTAATATTTAAGCTTTTGCAAGCTGATATGCATCGTAAGCTGCATATATGGCGAATAAAAGTGATATTATGCCAATAAATGAGCTTATTGAGCTGACTAGTAAACCTAGTATAATTGCAATAACTATGAATATTATTCCTTTTTTAGCTTCACCAGCTACTATCTGGCCTAATCCTGGGATTATTAAAGATAGTATTGCAGCAAGTATTGCGTTTACCATTTTTTACCTCCTTTTTGGTGTTGTTTATAATATAATTGGTTTATATTTAAACATTTCTAAAAATTTATTAAATTAGACTTTATTTATCTATAAAAAGTTAATCAATAATCTATTAAGTAATAAGAGATTATATTAAATACTTAATAAAAAAAATAATATTTTATTAAATTTATTTTTAATTTTTAATGGCATAACATCTATAAAATAAAATTTTATCCTATAATTTTTTATAATATATTGAGTACATAAAAATTTGTAGGTAATTATTTTAAAAAGAGTAATTTATCTTATAAACTAATTATCCATATTGTAGTGGAATTATGTGTTTAATTTTTGCTTTAAAAATTGTATTCAAGGAGATGAAATTTAATTTTATTTCAATTTAAAGGATAGAATATCTTCTTTTTTACAATATTGAAATGATAAAAAGTGTTGATTCAAAACAATTGCGTATCCCAAATAAATTTAGTTTTCTACATTAAATGTAATTTCAAATTTAGTTCCATTTGTTGTATCTAGTTTAACATCTGCCCCTATCTGATCAGACAAACTATATATTAATTTTAATCCTAATGAGTCAGATTTTGTGTAGTCTAACCCTTTTGGAAACCCTATTCCATCATCGCTGACTATTAAACTGTATTTGCTGTCCTTTAAAAAAGATTTAACCATTAATCGACCTTTTCTATCTTTGGGAAATGCATATTTTAAACTATTAGAGATCAGCTCATTGAGGATTAATCCAAGGGGAATAGCTGTATCTATATCTAACGTAACATCTTCAGTATCTATATCCAATGTTATTTGATTTGGATTGGTTACATAGCTTTTGAAAATATCCAAGGCCAAAGTTTGAGGATAATCTCCGAAATTAATTTTTTTAAGATTGTCATGCTGGTACAAACGCTGATGGACAAATGCCATTGATTTAATCCTATTTTGGCTTTCTCTAAAAACCTCCAGTGTATCCTCCTCATCTATATGTCGTGATTGTAGTTGAAGAAGGCTCTGTATAATCATGAAATTGTTTTTAACTCTATGGTGAATTTCCTTCATCATCAGATCTTTTTCTTCTAATGATTTTTTTAATTCCTTTTCAAGTTTTTTACGTTTGTTTATATCTTGAATTATTAGCAAATGCCCTTGGAATATATCTTCATCATCGTAAATAGGGGTAACTTGAGCTTGAATCCATTGATTTACTGGATCTTCTAAAAATGCCTCTGATTCTGACTCACGTGCCTTGTAAAGTGATTTAAGCTCTTCAAATCTATCAAGGACTTCATCTGCATTTTTGCCAATATCATCATGGCCTATACCTATTAGACTGGCAGCAGAATTTACTTCCATTAACTTTTCATTATCATCAAAAACTAAAACTCCATTGACCATGTTTTTAAATAGTATTTTATGAGCTACTGGAAGAATATCCAGGAAATGGAACTTAAAAATACTTAAAGCAAGCAGCATTCCTGCTATAACAAGTGCAAATGGAGAAAAGTCCAGCCCCACAATGGGAAGAACATGGAATGCATAAAAGCTGCTGAAAATTAATGGTATTAATCCAACTAATATTAAAATAGAAATCTGCTGACGATACTTTCGGGAAGATTTTATTAATGTTTTAATTAAAATAATGAGCCCAATTATAGTCAGAGAGAAACTGTAGATCATGTTAATGAAAAAAATGGGGCCGTGTTCATAAATTAAAATAGCTCCGGGCTGGCTAGAAGTTGGAATTATACCTGGCCACAGTAATCCATGCCATTCATTTGTAAATGCCATGATTATAACAATGACGGGTATTAGGAAAAGAAGTCTAATATGGGCAGGTTTTAAATATTTATCATAGTTTGCATAATTTAATATGAATATAAACCATAGAGGGGCAACCGTAGCTACTCCAATGTAGGTAATTTTAACCCAGAATACTTTTGCCCATATTGCAATGCTGAAAAATTCCATTGCTGCCCCAAAGCACCAGAAAAATATGGACAACATGAAAAAAATGAAGTAAGTATGTAGGTTAGATGAACGTTTTTTATAACTGTAAATACCTAATGATAGAATGATGAAGGCACTTACCATTAGTAAAATACCATAGGGTGAATACTGAAAGTTCATGATTTTTCTTTAGTACTTTCTAAAATAAGTTTATTTGTTTTAATACGTTGTATTCACTTATTAAAAATGGATATGGGGTTATTAAAAATAAATACCCTCGAAAATCAAAAATTTTTGAACGGATTTAAAATGTTATTTAATACATTTTACCATTTCAGGGTCTTCAAGTAATTTATACAGTATTGCAACTGATTTGGTAAATGCGGGTTTTCCTGCAGTTAAAAGAACAACCCTTAAAGCGTCCATTATTTCATCTTTTGTAATCCCAAGTTCTTTCATTCCACTTACCATTTGTTTTCTTATTGCTCTGTCGTCAGAAGCTGCTGCGTTTACTGCTATGGCTATTAACTTTTGAGTTTTATAATCAAGAGTTTTACCTGTATATGCTGCATTATTTAAATGTACAATTGCTTCATAAAGGTCGGGATAGTCTTTTTTAACATGAGGCATTCCTTTACTGAAAAATACTTCTTCTTTCATTCTTTTCATCTCCATAATTTACTTTTATCCTTTATTTCCTAAATACAATTGTTTTTTAATTTACATAGATTGTTATATTTTAATATTGCATTAATTTTTTCATTGAAATAGAACATTTTCGCTCGTCTTTGATATAAAGACATGAAACAAAGTATTAATGCATTTGTTAAGATTCTATTCTTTTTTTTGTTTTTCTTCATATATCAACATACTGTTTTATTACATCGAACTTTTGAAAAATAGAAGTCGCTTATCATGTCTAAATTCTGTACAATTCGATACGCAAACATATATAAGTCATGAAAACTAATTATTTAACTGTACCATAAAAAGTTCCATTTGGTCACTTAGATAAGTGACCAAAAACTTATATTCTTGGAAATGACTACTCAATTCCCCAACAGTTTGTAAATAAGATAATACAGTATCTCGTATGTATTCTAAAAAAATAAAGAGTAACATTCAAAAACCAGTTGTTTTTGATTGAAGTTATCCCATTTTAGGATAACTGACAAACTCTTATGGAGATTTTATTCTTTTATCTGCAGTTGCAGGGTTAATTTCTCTTTTTTGATTAGTATTTAACTAATAAGTTACCGAAGAATAAAAAAATATTTTGTTTAAAATGGAATGAGTTAAAATAAAGGAAATATTGGATTAGAGATATCATTTTTTACAATAATTAGCTTGAACTTAAATCCTTTCTTTATACTTTAACTCTTTAAAAATAATTTTAAATTTGGTTCCTTCAGTTTCATCAAGCTTAATAGTACCTTCGAGCTGTTTAACCAAGTTATTTACTAATCTTAATCCCAATGACTCTGTATTTTTAAAATCTAAATTTTCAGGTAAACCGCTACCATTATCAGAAACTATCAACACGAAATTGTCCTTTTCTTGGTGGAGTTCAACATTTATTTCTTTATTTTGATGACTTTCAGGGGTTACAGGCTTTGAAAAAGCATGTTTTAAACTGTTTGTTACGAGTTCATTTATGATTAAACCACACGGAATTGCAGTATTCACGTCAAAAAAGATAGTGTCAACATTTCTATCTAATTTAATCATGTCTTGGCTGATTCTATAGGTTAAAAGTAGGCTATCAGTTAGATCTTTAATATAATCTTTAAAATCTATCTTTACTAAGCTTTCTGAGTTATAAAGTTTCTCATGGACTATTGCCATTGATTTAACACGATTTTGACTTTCTTCAAGGACATCAAGAGTTTCATCATCTTGAATATAACTTTTTTGAAGGCTTAAAAGAGAACTTATTATCTGTAAATTATTTTTAACCCTATGATGAATTTCACGAAGAAGTAGCTCTTTTTCTTTTAGCGATGCTTTAACGTCATCCTCAGATTTTTTACGTTCAGTAATATCGCGGGAAATAGCAAGAACTACTTCTCTTCCTTGAAGTTTGAAAGAATGTGTAGCAACTTCAACCGGTACTTCAGAACTATCTTTAGCTATTAATACACTCTCATGACTTGCATATCCATTTTTGGACATATCAGATTCTATTTTTGGTAAAGATGTATTTATATCAGGGTGAACTATATCGAATGGAGTCATATTTAAAAATTCTTCCTTACTGTAACCTAATATTTCAAGCGCAACATTATTTACTTCAATAAACCGCCCAGGTATCATGTTTTCATGTAGTTCACATACAGTTATCATATCATTTGCATTATTGAAAATTTCACGGAATTTTGTCTCACTTTCTCTAAGTGCTTTCCTTGATCTCTTCTTATCAGTGATATCTAAAAGAGAAATTACCCTGTTTTTTGTATAAGGAATTGATTCAATAGTTACATAAACATCTCTAATGTCACCGTGTTTAGTTATCAACATAATTTCATAATTTTTAGGAGCTGAATCATGTCCATTTCCTCTTAAACGATGATAGTTTAATAAATGTCCCAAGTCTTCTTCTACTGCAAAATCCATCCAACTTTTTTTACCTTCTATTTCTTCCTTGCAATATCCCGAAAGCTTTTCACATTCAGTATTTGCAAGGGAAATAATAGTATCTTCCCCAGCTATTAATGTCGCAGTTCCAGTATTTTCGAAAATTGTTCTGTAATATAATTCTGATTTTTTAAGTGCTTCTTCTGCTTTCATACGCTTGGTTATATCTGTTATAAATCCTTCTAATGCGATTAATTCTCCTTCTGGAGAAAATATGCCTCTACCCTGTTCCCAAACATACTTCTCTTTTAAATCTGCTGTAATTATCCTGTAAGTAATCTTAAATGGTTTATTTTCTTTTAAAGCCTTTTGAATAATATTCCAAACCATTTGCCTGTCATCATGGTGTATTAAATCTTCATAAGAAATGTTTTTATTCCTAATAAGATCTTCTGTTTGATATCCTGTTAATTCAAAACAACCTTCACTTACAAATTCCATTGTCCATGTAGGGTCATTCTTACATCTGTAGACTACACCTGGTAGATTACTTATTAATGTTTCAAGGGTCCTCTGATTCTCTTTTAATTCATATTCTATCTTTTTACGCTCAGTAATATCTTGGATGTGGGCTATGAAACAAAATGATTTGTCACTATGCAAAATAGAAATATCTACATCCGCCCAAATTATATGGCCCTGTTTGTGAATGCAACGGCTTTCAAAATGTACATTTTCTTGTTTTTCATCAAGGAACAATTTAAGTAGTTTTTTAATTGTTTTTAGGTCATCTAAATGGATAATATCATAAAAATTGATGGAAATTAGTTCTTCTTTTGAATATCCGGTTATTTTACTTAAAGTCTGATTAACCTGAATAAAATTCATATCGCTGTCTGTAAGGGTCATTCCAACTGCAACATTTTCAAATGTGGCCTTAAATCTTTTCTCACTTTCTTTTAATGCATTTTCGGTTGTTTTACGCTCAGTAACATTTAGTCCTATAACTGATAACTTGGAAACTTCATTTTTTTCATCTAAAACTGGATAAATTCGATATTCATAGTTTTTCCCGTAGCGTTCGTCTTCAAAACAGGTAACTCTCTTGGTCTTAATGGCTATTTCAACATATTTTTTTCGGTATGCCGCTATATTTGGAGGTAAAAGTTCATAAATATTAGAATCAAAGACTTTACCTAAAATTTTTTCAGTGTATTCATTTGTAAAAAGTATATTGCCGTTTAAATCTATTAGAAATGCAGGTTCATTAACTGAACTTAAAAAAGCATTTAAATTTTTGTTACTATCATTTAATTTTGATTTGAGGCTGTTATAAAGAGCGTTTTCTACAGTGTTTTTAAGTTCACTGTCACTTAATCCTTTTTTTATGAGATAAGCACTTTGATCTGTTAACTTTAATTTATTAAGCATCTGGGTGTCAGAGTGAATTGTTAAATATATTATAGGACTATTAAAACAATCCCTTATTTTTGTGATAGATTTTATACAAGTAGAATTGATATCCATTAAAATTAAGTCTGGTTTTAGTTTTCGGAAATCTTTTAGGGCTTTTATCCTGCTTGATTCAATAGCAAGAACGGTGAAACCCAAACCTTCGAGTTTAGGCGTTATACTCATTGTTGCGCTATTTTTATCTTCAATGACGAGAATTTTAGCGTTTTTCATTTAGTCAGCATTTAGATTTTAACATATAAAAACTTAGTTGTGTTATTCTTATAAGATATTATTACAATTCTTATAAAAGGAATGAAGATATTTAAACAACTGAATGGTTAAAATTGTTGATTGAAAAAAAGTAAATGGGACAAACAATTTATAAATAAATAATTCAACTCAAACCTAAAATTATGCTCCATGCAAATATTTTTTTCTTATATCCAGCGCTGATTTTTTGCATTTTATAGATTTGGATTAAATGGGCTCTTTAAAACTAAAGAATACTTGATTTAAGTTAATTTATAGATATGTTAATTAAAGTCTTTTTTTATATTTCATTGTTTTAAAAATAATTTTAAAGTTAGTACCTCTATTTTTGTCAAGTGTGATATTACCATCAAGTTGATCAACTAAACTATTTACTAATTGCAACCCTAATGAAGTTGTATTTTCAAAATCAAAATCCTCGGGTAAACCTGTACCATTATCATTGATAGATAATACAAAATCTTCATCTACTTCATTAAGTTTGATATCAATTCTATTCTTTTTGCAAGGGTTGTTAAATGAATTAGTTGTGGGATCAATGCCTTCTGTTGAATGGTCACATTGGAAATCTGGCCCACAATCACCTTTTTTGAGATCGGCAGATTTTTCATCTGTAGGTCCGCGGCCAGAGGCCGCCGGAAATGCGTGTTTTAAGCTGTTTGTTACAAGTTCATTTATAATTAGGCCGCAGAGAATCGCTGTTTCTATGTCAAAAAAGATATTTTCAATATTTATATTTAATTGGATAATATCTGGGCTGATTTTATATGTATAAAATAATTTATCTGCTAAATCATTGATGTATTCTGCAAAATCAATCTGAACTAAATTGGAAGATTTGTACAGTTTTTCGTGAATCATTGCCAGTGACATAACACGATTTTGACTTTCTTTGAAGATCTTAAGTGTTTCATCATCTTTAATATATTTAGATTGAAGGCTGAGTAAACTTGAAATTATCTGTAAGTTGTTTTTAACTCTATGATGAATCTCATGAAGAAGTAATTCTTTTTCATTTAATGACGCTTTAAGTTTATCTTCCATTAATTTGGTTTCAGTAATTTCAATTGCTACAAAACTAAATTTTTTAGATAATTTTTTATTAATTTGACTTATGCTTCCCTGATACCATCTTTCCTGGTTTTTATTTGAGAAATTAAATTCGATATTTATGGTACCTTTTTCTAGACATTCCTTAATCTTTTTAATCAAGAAATTCTGGAGATCAGATGGTACATTTAAATCAGTTAGATGTTTCCCAGTTATATCTTCAATATTCCCTCCAAAAAATTCAGCCATGTGCCTGTTTGGAAGAATATAAAGGATATCATCATCTTTTAATTCTATAACACTCATAAAAACATCATTCGAGTTAAAAAAGCTCCGCAGTATAGCTTCACTTTTTCGAAGCGCATTTTCAGTTAATCTAAGTTTTGTAATATCTATAAAGCTTTCAATAAGGCATTTGCGCCCTTTTAGAGTTATCGATGCCACAGTCTTTATTATTGGTATTTCTTTATTGTTTAGGTTAAGTAAAATTCTTTCAGAATTATCCAATACTTGATTATAGTCAATTATGGGGCAATGTCCTTCATCAGCAGGGCATATGAACTTGTGGCAAATATGGCCAATTACTTCATCCCTTTGGGTACCTATGAGTTTTAATGCAGATTCATTAATGTCTATAATTCTCTTTGTTTCAGCATCAATTACAACAATTCCTGTTTGAACAGTGGATAATATCGTTTTTTGATATTCTTCATTTTCTAAAAGCGCATTTAAAATCTCTAATTTGGATAACTCAAACATTTCAGCCATGTGAGTATTTGCAGATGTTAATTTACTATTATCAATAGATAAACTATGTGCATTTTCAATAAGAGGATTATATTTTTTTTCACTTTCTTTAAGTGTTTCTGGTTCTTCAGTGCTTGCAACATTTAAAAGTGATATAATATTTCTTTTAGTTCCAGGAATCATTGCAACAGTGGAATTTACATCTTTAATCTCACCACATCTGTCAATGAATTTGAATTTATAATTTATGGGGCTTGATTTGGGATCAATCCTTATTAAATTGTTATATATTTCTATTTCATGTATTTGAGGGGGTAATATGAATTCTTTCCACTTTTTACCTTCTAACTCTTCATTTGAATATCCTGAAAACTTTTCAAATGCAGTGTTTACCAGAGATATTGCAGTGTTTTCTTCAATTATTGCAGTTGCAATTCCTGTATTTTCAAAAATTAATCGATATTTTTCTTCATTCTCTTTTAATTTTAATTTGGGGGAATGTTTGTAAAGGGCAGTTTCTATGGCACTTTTGAGTTCACTGTCTTCGAATGGTTCTACAATATAATTAAATTCGGTTAATCCTGATCTTTCAAGTATCTCTTTGTCGGAACAATCTGTTAAATAAATTATTGGAATATTAAAACCATTTATAATACTTATATTGGTGTATATTCCATCTATTTCTTTTTTAAGAGTAACATACGCTAAAATTAAATCTGGTTTTAGTTTTTGGGATTTTATAATAGTTTTTATCCCGTTTAAGTTAGTAAAAAGAATATTATAACCTAAATGTTCAATTTGGGACCTTATATTCCTCACTGAAACATTTTGATCTCCAATAAAGAGGATTTGTGCGTTCATTTTAACTTAGATTTAAGTTTTAAAATATAAAAACTTTATTAAAATCACATAAACATATAAAAATTCTGGAAAATAATTAAATAATGTTAATAAGAGTAATCAATGAGATATATATTGAAAAATGTTTATTTGATTGCAAATATGTCTCATATCAAAAGTAGATAACAAAATAAATATAAATAAAATATAAAAAGTTAATTTCTACAAAATTAGGTGTTAGACAGGCCCCACATCAGGCCTTCCTTCTCTCATACCCATCCCTGCTTCTTTTCGCATTTCATCAGGTTTAAACATCATTTTGACCAGATTTTGTGCATGTTCGCGTGCTCTATTCTCAGCGAGCTGTTTTAGATCCTTGGCATTTTTTCCTTCATCTTCATGAACAAAAACTTCAAGTATATGTGTGTTGGTCATAAGCTGGGCCTGTATAAGGCCAGTTGATGCTTCATGGGCGCAAACTTTGTCTTTTTCTTGAGGACCAGGCATCCCCAGGGCCATAACAATTTCACAGCCTTCTTCTTCTATTAATTTTTTTGATGCAACTGGTAAATCTTTAATCCCCGGCACTGTACGTCTTATAAAAGTTATATTCCCAACATGCTGTTTAATTTCATCTATTGCATGAGCACCCATATCAACCCGTGCAAAAGTGGTATCACAAATTCCTACTTTCATTTTATCACCACATT
>JAEZKE010000012.1 GCA_023436175.1 Methanobacteriota archaeon | reverse complement strand
AACGTGTAAAAGGTTCCAGAGATGAAGTTGAGAAAAAAATGGCAGAAGCATTTGAAGATCTCACAACTGCTCAAATTGTTATGGGAGACTTAGCTGTTAAAAAAGCTGCTGTGTCTGTTAAAGAATCTGTCAAAGTGGATATCGACTCACGGAGTGTAATGGGTGTTGTAGTGCCTATACTTGAAGCTGAAACTTCACAAAGAAACATGGTTCAAAGGGGTTACGGATTTGTAGATACTTCTGCCAAACTTGATGAGGCAGCAAGGAAATTCGAAGAATCAATCACTTTAATACTTGAACTTGCAGAAATCGAAAAAACCATTGTACTTCTTGCAGAAGAGATAGAGTCAACAAAAAGAAGGGTAAATGCGCTAGAGCACATAATCATTCCAAGAGTAGAAAATACAGTCAAGTACATTGAAATGCGGCTTGAAGAAATGGAAAGGGAAAACTTCGTAAGGTTGAAGATGATTAAAAAGGCCATGGAGTCATAAAATGGGAGCTATTAGAGTATTAAATAGGGTAGATGAGGTTAAAGAAGAGCTTAAAGGCGAAGAACTTCATGCATTAGGCGATTTTAAAGTAGGAAACATCATTGGTAAACTACGCGCCGTAATAGCTGATGAGGACATGGATATTAAAGCTAATGAAGCCAAATCAATAAAGATTAAAAAAATCAACATCCCTGCAAACCACATAGTGTTCTTATCTGCCTATGCATCAAACAGATATGGTCATACAGTGGCAGTCGGAGAAGAAGTTCATCTTCCTATGAGCATGAAAAGAACAGTTGACTATGCTTCATTTCTTGCAAACATCGATGGTACTATACAAAAAGACGACTTACTTGGAGTTTTAGTTCTTCTCCCTGTAGAGATGATAAAATAAACTCCTCTTTTTTACTATTTTTTTTATTTTAATTACCAAAAAATAAATCAAAGCTATTTATACAGTCCAACCTATATTAAAAACATTATTTCCATGTTTTAGATTATTTTTATAAAACTTATATGAATGGAATAGATAAAATTAATAGATGAAAAAATTAGATCGTTCAGATAATATTCTTAAAAAGCAGGTTATAAGTTTAAACAGGCATCTCCCAAGACGTCGAAAAACATTAGCAGAACTTTTGAGAGAAGAAAAACCCCATGTACTCGGTGCAGATGGTACAAGGCACAGATTTAAAAATGTTGAACTTAAAAAAATTGCCGGCATAATTGATAATGAGGACTACAAAAAATTGAAACTTCCTATTTATATTGAAATCGAATCACTAACATCTGGAGCAAGAATTACTGGAGACCTGGAGTCAAGCATTATTTGCAAAATATTAAAGATAGATCCATGTAAACGTGAACTTTTTATATATAGACCTCAAATAAAGGAACTTAGAAATGAGCTTCCAACAACTACACAGTACATCTTTCTCGTAAGATAGTCAAATTAATAAAGTCAAGGTGATCAAATGAGTATAGACCCAATAGAAGATATCATGGATGATCCAGATAAACGTGCAAAATTATTTTTAATACTCTCTGGAGCATCAATTGTAGTAACTATAATGATAGTAATAGGGACCTTAATCTTTATTCTACGTGTTTTAGGCCTATTTTAGATTAAAATAGAATTTAAATTTAATTACTAAATTATTTTATAAAATTAAAAGTAAGTGAGATAAGTAGCAAATGAAAAAATAACTACTTATCTTTTTAAACTATAATACTATTCAAAATATTATACACTAAAATTTCGGGCCAGTATTTTTTCAGGGAAAGGTTCAAGCTCTTTATAAACCCTTTCAACTAATCGTTCTGCTTTGTAAATGGCATTTTCAAGATATTCATCTGAGGCTATAACAGTTGCAGCAGGTTCATCTTTTTCAATTATAACGTTTTGCTCAGGTATATCATATACTCCTTCAAAATTTAGATCTCCTGCAATAGAACGCCTTTTTGCAAAAATAACCATTTTAACAGCAAATTTATTGGGTTCTGGTATTCCTATTAGGGTACCGTTACATGCTTTAATATGAGCATCTACCATGTTAATCCCTAATACTGCTTCAGCACACTCAAAGGTACCCTGAAATCTCGGGTTAACTTCTATAACATAGATGTCTTCTCCAGTATGGATCATGTCTACTCCATTTGATCCTAAAAGGGACAGTTCCATTATAGCGTCTTCTGCTGTTTTTTTAACTTGCACATCATCGGTAAATGGAACCACATTGCCACAATATGCAAATTCATCAGGCTGTCCAAGTCCATCTTCTCCAAGTATCTGCCTGCTTGTAAAAATGGCCTTCGCTTCTTTTTGAGTTGATAAAACTGATGCACTAACATTTTGGCCTTCTATAAACTCTTGAAGCATCATTCCATTAAAATTAGTGTTTTCATTTGTTTCCTCAAATCTTTTAATGCCTTTGCCCCCAGCCCCAACAATTGGCTTTACAAGGAAATTTTTGTCGTCTTTACTCTCCACTATTCGAGCCGCCTCGGCATGTGAAGATACTAAAAATGTTTCTGGGACATTAAATTTATCTTTGAGTAAGTTGTAAAGGTTATATTTATTTTCGATTCCTGCTATTTTTTTGTTTCCCACTACTTTTGATTCTGGAAATTTATCAGGCATTGCTCCTGCACTGCACAAAATGCAGTCAACATCATCAACAACTTCATTTGCATAAGTTTCAAGAAGTTTAGGATCGAATCTTTCGATGTAGTATCCGCAGGATTCATAGGGAATTTGATTTAATATGCATCTTAAGTAATCAGAGCATTTTACAAGGTCACTTGTACAAAAATAATCTACTGAATAGATGGTGTTTCCCATCTTTTTTGCAGAACATGCCACAGGTCGCGAATTTGTACCTACAACAAGAATGTTTTTCATAAAAACTACCTCTTGTGGTTTAAAAGGGAAATAGTCCCGAGCGGAGTCGAACCGCTGTCCCCGGTTCCAAAGACCAGGAGGATTACCACTACCCTACGGGACTAAACTAAAATAAGCAATTTATCTGCACTGTGGCAGATTGATTGTTTACTGTTTTTCATATTTAAATGTATCGTCTATAAATTTAAATAACAAACCCATGTATTTCGGGTTTTATTGTATTTAAATTTATCTTTTAGTGCTTTGGGACATCTTATAATTCAATTTAACTTTAATACCCCATTTAACAGATAATTGCCTATTTTAGATTTCCCCTAAGTATTACAATATTGCTATTTTTTATGTATAATAACATATAACTTTTGTGGAAAATCGGGAAGAAAAAAGTTATTATAAGTTTAAAAATAAAAATATCTTCTTCAAACCAGTTCTTAATTTTATAATTCTAAAGATCATTATAATTACAATTAAAAAAGAACATTAAGTACGTTATTTACAGTAAAAACAGTTAAATGCACTTAGTTTTTCATGCAGTGTCATACTCTCCTATCACATATCTTATTGAATCTACATTTTCTGCATTTATTTGGATTATCAGTGGAATTAAATGGTTCATTTCCTGATATCAAATCATGTACATGATCTATAAGCCCAATTATACCCTTTTCAGCTTTCGCGTCAAAATAAGATGCCCAGAATATATTATCTGTTCCACGCTCGCGGAGAGATGCTACAATTTGCCGGTCTTCTTCGATCATATCTTTAAATGCCAGACAATACCCATATACCTGATTTATACTTGAATAATACGGTATAGTGCCAGGTTTATCATCTATTATTATAAATTCATCGGGAGTCATCCATATTTCATCTATAAACCCACGGATCCCATAATTAGTTGAAACTACTGGAAATTCACGTGATAAAAGTTCCCCAGTTTTTGAGGATTCCAGCATCTCATCAAATGTTGCTGGTACTGCTTCTTCTTTGAAGTTTTCTTCTAAAATAAGGTGCTCCTTTACCCCTTCAACCATAGCTCTGGTAGGTGCGGTTTTGATCTGGCGCACATTCTCAAGGAAAATACCATATTCACAGTAGCCCTGCTTATTTAACCAGCTTATAGGAAAATTAGTTTTGTTCTCGATTATCTTAACCTGAGATACAGTTGGATGAGGGATTGAATCTGGAAATGACATACATATGCTCCTAATATATTTTACCATATTAATAGAAGTTGAAGGCATTATATAAATCATGTATATTTAGCTTTAAGAAATGCACTTTTAATTTTATCCTTTGCATTGATTTTTTACAGTACATCATCCGCAATGATGGAGAAGCCCGGGATAATATAAACCTGATATAAACAAAACATAGATTTTTGAGTAAAAATAATCACACATATGACGAAGTAGATTTAGCATAGGCTAAAGTAGGTTACTCTATTTCTTCAAAATTAAGCACTAAAATAAAGGATCCATGAATATAAAACTATTCTAACAAAAAAAAGAATTGTGATTAATGTTACATGCTTATTAAAATAATATTAAAGGTTATTTTATTGTAATAATAGTAATAACTATATACTATAAAATTTTAAATGATCATGGTAAAGAATGATATATTAATACAATTATTAGACATTTGATCAATAAGATACCTTTTAAATGGGTTTTTAACTCTTTTTAACTTTTATTTTTTGGGAGTGCGCCATCCAAAATGAAAATTAGCCTTCTATAATACTATTCCTTTTCGTTCTCATTCTTAAATACCATGCATAAAGGAGGTATTAAAAATTAAAAGACAAACAATTTGTAAAAATACAAATCAGCTATTAATTTTGACTTTAATATTTAGCTTTGTTTTTGTTATTTTTTCAATGGTTAGCACGGTTTCTGCTGCTTCATCAGTTGTTTATGTGAATGGTTCACATGGAAACGATAGCTGGAGTGGTACTTCATGGGCTACAGCAAAGCTCACAATTAAAAATGCAACAGGAACGGTAGCTAATGGTGGGACAGTAAACATTGCAAATGGAGTATATTCAGGGACAAAAAATACCAAAATCACCATTGAAAAGAATATGACCATTCGTGGCCAAAGTAAAAACAGTACTATTATTAATGGAAAAGGTACATGGATATTCAGTAATCCAAAGGCAACAGTTACAATTTATAATTTAACAATTAAAAATGCAACTGAAAGTTTTACTGATAATTTTGGGGTTATTAGCAACAATGGTACTATGACCGTTAATAACTGTATCTTAAAAGATAACCATGGGCTTTGGTTCGGTACTATTTTCAATACTGGAAAATTGAATGTAATTAACAGTGATTTCACTGGTAATAGTGTAGATGGTCTGACAACTACATCAGCATCATATCCTGGTTCTTCTGGTGGTGCTATCACCAATACAGGTAATAGTATTTGCAGTGTTATAGGCAGTACTTTCACAAATAATTATGCAGGATGTGATGGGGGTGCAATTTACAACTATTATGGTAATTTGACTGTTAAAAACAGCGCTTTCAAAAACAATACTGCAAATTTAGGTGGTGCAATTTATAATGATTGGATTGCAGCAGTTAATTTTAACCAGATTATTGGAAACTCTACAAATAATGATATTTTCATTGATTATAATGGTTTAATAAATTCTGAAAATAACTGGTGGGGCTCCAATGCAGGACCATTAAATACAATTAATATAAAACCTGTTAAATGGTTAATACTCAAAATTACAGCTTCTCAAAATTTAGTCAAAATTAACGGTACTTCTACAATCACTGTAGATTTAACTCATGATTCAGCTGGTGTTTACCATAATCCTACATATGGTCATGTTCCTGATGGAATTCCAGTAGCTTTTACTAAAACATTGGGAACTATAAGCAACTCGTATACAGTTAATGGAATTGCAAAAGCCATATTTAAAGGCGGATTAACATCAGGAATTGCCACTATTTCCGCTAAAGTGAATAACCAAACTGTAAAAACATCAGTTACTGTTGATGCAACCATTCCGACTGTAAAAAGTATTGATCCAGTCAATAACGCTCTGAACGTTCCACGATATAAAACTATTAAAATTACCTTCAGTGAACCAGTAAAAGCAGGATCTAATTATTGGATTGAACTTAAAAACAGTAATGGAACACTAATTCCTATTACTAAATCTATCAGCGGCAATATTTTAACTATAAGTCATTCAGCACTTTTAGCTAAAGGAGTTAAATACACTCTAATCTTGCACACTGGTTGTGTAACAGATTCAGCTGGTAATTCGCTTGCATTACGCACGTTCAGTTTCACCACAAGTAAAATATGAACTAAAATTCCCTTATTTTTTTATTTTTTATTTTAAACATTATAATGCCTTAAAAAAAGCATTTAATCTATAAAATGAAATTTTATCATATATGAAACAGTTTATTCAACCCTTTCCAGTGCCATTCTCCATCCCTATCCCAACCAGTTGCAACATTAGGAACATGTCTCAGAGCATTGTTGAAGAAATAACCATCTTTTAAGGAGTTTAAGCCCACAAGTAAAAGCAACCCCTGAGGCCTGCTGAATGCTACAAAATACTGCCTTATAAGGTCATCAAACGCTCGATCTAATGCATTTCTCCTCGGTTTTCCAAGTTTAGAAAATTTTCTCATGTTATCCTCAAGGGTACATGATTTTCCAGGGGTTCCAGGAAACCTTTTAAATGCATGGTTTGCATAATTCATTTTAAAATCAGAACCCACATCCACTATAACAATAGGAAATTCCAGGCCTTTAGACTGGTGGATCGACATTATATTTATCCCATTTTGAGGCAGGTTCTCAAGAATATCCAGATCAAGGTTTATGGCACCTAATGCAATAGGTACAAATATATTCCACATGGCTTCTATTACTGAATCTTGATCTATATCCCTATTTCTCCCATTTAATACAATATTTGATTTAAAATCACTGAATAAACTGGTCTGTGTAATTGTCTTAATGATGATTTCCAGATAAACAAGGCCTTCCTCATCTAAGATTTCAGGTATCCATTTAACCATTTTATAAATAAGCTCAACCAAAGGAACTTCTACTTTGTTTTCTTCATTTATTTGAAAATAACTTCTCCACGTATCTACAAAAGCATGAATTTCTTTAGATTCCTCCTCGTTATCATCCATGTATTTTAAAGCTTTAGACCGCCAAATTTTAAATCTAAATACTGCATTTCGAGGTAATCTTCCAAAATTATTCTGGATTTTACATTCCGGGTCTATACATTCAAGAAGTGTTCCGCATAATATCTCAATAACAGGTATTCTACCCAAACTCTGCCCCCGAGGATTAAAAACAGGTATTTGCGGGTTAATTTTGTTTAATTCATCCTTAAGAAGAAGTGGAAGTCGCGAATTACCCTTAAAATCTAGTTCAAGAGGAGAGCTACATAAAAATGCTATATCTGAAGGAGATCCATCCTCAATTTTGATTTTAAATGAATTATTTTCATGATCTAAAGTTATCCCCTTACCATGACTTATTTCACAAATAAATTCAGCTAAATCTGCAGCAAGTGTATTAATATCATCTCTAAACATTCCAAGGACTGGAACATTAAGTGAATTTTCTAAGCTGGGAGAAATATATCTTTTGCCTGCTGCACGCACACTTTGAAACTCTTTATCAATCTGTATAAATGCATTGCAAAAATTAACTATATGCTCAGTGGACCTGTAATTTTTAGAGAGGTTTATGAAAAGAGGAGTTATTCCAAACTGACTATTTAATCTATTTCCAAAATCTGTAAAAAGATCCACAGTAGCTCCTCTGAATCTGTAAAGTGACTGATCATCATCACCGACAACAATAATGCTTCCATTATTTGTTATAGCGGTCTCTGAAATTTTAAGGTAAATGGTCTCTTGAAGCAGGTTTGTATCCTGATATTCGTCTACCAAAACTATTTTGATGTTTCTTAAACTTTTTAGATTGTCATTTTGAAGCTTTTTTAAAAATTCATCTTCAAGCATTGAAAAATCAAGAAGATTCCTGTTTTTTAAATCATTTATATAATCAGATATTGCATCATAAGCTATTTTAGCCCCTGGATGTTCATAATCATCTATAAACTTCTCAAAATCAATTCTATCGTGATAAATCCTATCTTTTATCTCAAGAAGTATTTGACTCATTGTTGAAACATTAAGTCTTGTTCTTGTACCGCGTATATGATTCAAAAATCCCTGGAGATCCTTATCTTTTTGACGATCATGGTCAAGGAGCCCTACTTTTATCATAAGTGCATTGGATACAAGGTCTTCTATTATAGATGGTGCATGACCTTCAATGTGATTGTTTTCCAAAATGTCTTCAGCTATACTGTCTAAGGTACCTGTAATTATTCTTTTAAAATCAAGTTTTTTAAGCAAAACTTTTATAGCTGAATATTTAGGGTTCCCCATTAAAATTGATTTCAACTCATTTCCCCATTTAACAGTCCTTGATTTTAGCTGTGCCGCCGCTTTTCTTGTGAAAGTCGTTGCAAGAATTGAAGATGGTTTTATACCGTCTACAAAAACAAATTTCAATATTTTTAAAACCATTACAGTTGTTTTACCACTTCCAGGACCTGCCACTATAAATAAGGAAGTACCAGGAGATGCAGTTATTGCATTATGCTGATCTTCATTTACCTCGATCCTTATGTCCCTTCCAAGCTTATCTAAGACCATCTTTTCAAAATCAGAGTATTCAATCATAAACCGCACTCATATAAAAATAATTAAATAAAAAATAGGAAATCCTTTATTCATCCTTGGACGCTAATTCCTTTTTCCCAAGGCGATTCTTTAACATGGACCAGAAATCTTTATCTTCATCCTGTTTATCTTCGTCTGGTTTAATTTGTTCCTCAATAAGGGAATCTTTATTTAAAACCAGTTCATAATCTTCTTTTAATTTTCTATATTCAATATCCCTTAATTCAAGTTGTCGGGCCAGTTCTTCAGTTTTATCTTCTAATTCCTGGAGTTTATCCGTATCCATTTTATATAGTTTAGTAGCTTTGGTATGTTTACTGAAGAGTTCCTTGTAAGATTTTGACAATTCACTGTGTTTCCATTCCAGATCTTTAAACTCTTTCTGGTATCTAAGTTCCAGTTCTTTAAATTCCTTTTGATAGCCCTCAATACTCATTTCATATCCTTTAAGCTTGCTCAAGTACTCCTTAACTGCCCATGTATCTTCTACACCAAATAATTCTTTAAAATATTTTTCAGGTATTATAAGTACTCCTTCCTTACATTCCAAATTATCAGATCTCTTAAGAGGAATAAGATACTGATTATATTCATAAACCTTTTGTTTACCGCCCACTGTCTTTTTAGCTCTCTTTTTGTAGCATTTAACAGCAGTCTTAATTACCTGTACCATTTATTCACTACTCCAAACTGAAGTCTAAGGGAAAATTTAGAGTATAACGCTCTTCCAGTTGTTCCATAATATGTTGAAAAAATCGAAGCTGACAAAAACGAAGTTAAAGAAAATGCTTCGCATTTTCTGTACATCAAAAACTACGTTTTTGATAGTTTTTTGTCGCGTCGAAATTATAAATTTCGACAGATTTTTTCACAGTGAAAATCCCTCAAAAATTCTTCGAATTTTTGGGGCACTCAAACACTGTCAAAAACGAAGTTTTTGACGCATCGAAAACCTACGGTTTTCGAATGCTTCGTGTTTGTAAGCTCCGATTTTCACATGTTTTTATGCATATATATTTCCAACTTACACTAGCCATATGTTTATTTTTACTATTTTTATACCTTATCATATAGGGGCAGCAATAATATAAAATAAGAATAGATTATGACATATTTATAAAAATATTTAAAAATTAACTTCAAATATGCAATGATCAGCTTCAAGAATTCATTTTCATAGTCTTAATTTGCTCTAAACGGTTTTTAAGGCCGATAGTTAAAAATAACATTATAACCGCCGCTATACCAACTGAAATGTATGCAAACTCATAACCGACATAATTTCCTCCTTTAGAAGCAATTATACCCCCAACTAATGCACCGCCCACCAACTGGCCTGCACTGGCATTGATGTTAATCAGTGCCTGTCCCGAAGCCCTGTATTTTTCTGGACTTTCAGATAACATGATATATCTTAAAGGGGCTCCAATAATTGTAATCAATCCCAGACCTAAAATAATGCCCGATATAATAAAAATATAAAAAGAAGATGCAAAGAAGCTTAAAATAAAAAGACCTGCAATCAATATGAAACTGCCTGTAAACATAACTTTCTTGGATCCAAATTTATCAAGTAACTTACCAATTAAAGGTGCACTTATGGCCATGGTAATTACAAGGGGAAGAACCATCAAGCTAGCAGTAGAAGTAGAAAGGGATAATGAAATTACAGCAAATGATGGAAGAAATACTATAGCCACCTGACTCAAACCAGAGCCTATAGATATACCTGCAGCTAATCTAACTTCCCTGTTTTTTAATAAATCAATCTGCACTACAGGGTCTTCAGCACTTTTTTCAATTTTCCATAGAACAGGTAACAATAAAACAGAAAACAGTAAAAATGGCCATACATCAAGCGATTTAAGACTTTCTGTGAAATTACTGATGTCTATTTGATTCACCCCAAATGCAAGCGAAGCAACAAGAATTCCCAGTACCAGAGTCCCATACCAGTCAAATCCTGAAACCCATTTTCTTTTAGTTTTAGGCAATATGAAATATCCTGCAGCGATAATTCCTGCAGCTATAGGTATATTTATTATAAAAAGCCACTGCCAGCCATAACTAAGAAGTAAACCCCCAAGTACTGGTCCAAAAATCGCTGATAAACCAAATACGGAGCCTATAATACCCAGTGCAGAGCCCCGTTTTTCCGGAGGAAAAGTGTCCCCAATAAATGCGCTTGCAACTGGAAAAATTCCTCCTGCTCCAAAACCCTGGATAGCCCTTCCGAGAAGCATTACTTCAAATGAAGATGAAAATGCAGTGATTACAGAACCTGCAGCAAACAGAAATATATCGATTATGTATATGTTTCTTCTACCATAAACATCAGATATTTTAGCCATAAGCGGCGTCCCTATCATAAAAAAGAGGATATAAATGGTAAATATCCATGAAACAGCCCTGTCATTTACAGCAAAAAATGATTTAACGGCAGGTAATACTGGCCCTACAATGCCAATATCAAGGGCACCCATAAAGACACCCACAAAAAGCAGAATTAAAATTCTGTTTCTCTGTTTACTGTCCATAATCATTATTGTCTTTATTTAGTTAAAATATTTTTGAGCATGTTTAATAACTTTGAGAGAGAATATATGGTAAAAAGTAATTGAAAAATAAGTTCTATTTTTTAAACTTCCACTATTATCTCGTTTCTCCTTAAAAATCCAGGTACTGCAGGATGGTTATATTGTGCTACCATAAAACGTGATTTAGACTTAATTTGCTTTTTAGATAACCATTTTTTTAGTTCCTCAATCTTTTCTTCGGCAAGTTTTTCACCCACCCTGCCCTTAAACCTTAAAGCTGCAGTTTTCTGGCCTTTAAATTCTTTAAAATGAATTCTTTTATCATTGGGTTCTGGCAAAGTATCCATAGTATACTTTGACGGCATTGCAAAAGATATACGTTGAAAACCAGCTTCTGTTTTTTCTTCAGTAACTGGAACAGTCATGTCTATCCTCTCTGAAGCACTAACAGTTTCAGTAGTTACTGGAGCAGTCATTTCTATTTTTTCGCTCATTTCCTCTTCCACAACAGGTGCAGTCATTGCAATCTTGGAACGCTTTCTGTTACCTCCAAAAATGTAACCTGCAAGGATCATGAATCCTTTACGTATGGCATCATCAAATGATGCGCCGATATCCACTTGGGCCAAAATATAATCCGCATATTTTCTTATTTCAAAATTATCTTCTTTCTGTTCTACATCATATGCCAGCGTTTCAGTCATATTTAAACCCCAGATATATTTTGTTCGAAATTATTTAAGTAATTATTTTTAATGTATAGTTACTACTAAAGATTCAAAGCTTCCATAGCCCATTATAGATCAAAAGTTCAAAAACAGGATTAGAGTTATAAATAGTAAAAAGAATTCAAAGTAATATTTTACCTATATATAGTTTAAAAATCAATAAAAATTATAATAAATCCCAAAATTTAAAATATATCCTGCAAAAATAGCATATCTTCAAACAATTCATTTAAACAGCAATAAAACTTCATTAATCAAATATTATTTATGTTATAAAAGATAAAATTGATATTAATTAAATGATATTTGGAACGTGTTAAAAATGAAAGCCAGCAAATTTATAGGGATGACAGTTTTAGATAATGATGCTAAAGAAGCAGGTAAAATAGCTGAACTTGAAATAAAGCTAAAAAATTGTCTTGTAGATAAAATATGGGTGGCTACAGGATCCACGTTAAATAAAAAATATTTTTCAGTTAAAGAAGAAGACCTGAATAAAATAGGGGACTATGTACAGTTAAAATTAAATGGAGAAGCGATTGATCTAAAAATTAAGGTCAATAAATTAGGCGAACTGGCAGAAAGTGGCCTTCTATTTAAAGATATTGTAGGAAAAACCGTATTAACATACGATGCTATGGAAGTAGGTAAAGTAAGTGACATGCTCATTGACCCTGCAGGGTGCCTGATCCATAACATGCTCATATCCACAGGGCCTGCTTTTAGAAAAAAACAGTTAAAAGTATCTGATGAGGATATACATAGTTTTGGAGACTATGTTATATTGAAACTAAATAAAAAAGAAGTAAATAAAAGAACTACTGATTAATTAATAATTATTTTAGATTATACTATTTTTTATTCCTTTTTAAAAATGTCGGCAACTCAAACTGCAGTGAAATTATATAAAATATAAATTATTATGAATTTTTCAACATGTGAAAATCCCTCAAAAATTCGCAGAATTTTTGGGGCATGTGAAAATTTCTTATTTTCACTGTGAAAAATGTTAAATTTTTTCAACATGTAAAATCTCTGATTTTACTCGCGAAAAAATCTTCGATTTTTTCAACATGTGAAAATTTCTTATTTTCACTGTGAAAAATGTTAAATTTTTCAACATTAATTAAAAATATAAGACATGTCACCCAATATACTATTGATAGAAATTTTTATTTTAAAAAATTTTATTTCTAAACTAACCTGCTCTTTATGAGCATTGACTAATAATTGATTTGATAAGTGCAAACAATCAATGAAGATGAATAACATGGTATGGGCTATTAAACTAAGAGTATCTAATTCAGATAATGAAAAAGTCTTTGAAAAAGGTAAAGACTATGTAAAATCAATAAATATACAGGAAGATATAGGAATAGTTAAAATTGAATATGAAAAAGATTCAGAGTGGGATATTGAGTTAATTCCAATTCAAAATGCTCAGATAGCTTATAAAAAAGAGATATCTAAAAGGGGCACATTAAACTTTGATCCCCATATTAGAGCAAGGGACTAACTATTTTTAAATTTTTAACTTTCTAAGATAATCGTAAAATTTCTTTTTTACTATTTTTTAATTGACTTAATTATTGAATGTAAAAATTTAATTAAACATTAATCAAAATGAGAACCATGGATACAGATTATCTCGAAAATTATCACTTTGAACTTAAAAACAGGAAATATAAAATCCTTGATGAACTGTGGGAACTCACACAAACTCATCTGGACGAACACTTAGGTGGAATTACAAAATCCTGTGAAGAACTATACATTCTAATGGATGTAGAAAATACAGATGAATTTAAAAGTCTTTTAGAAGATTTAAGCTGTGTGAAAAACAGTTTAAATGAATTATACACTAAATTTTTAGATGATAACCTCGATACAGATCTTAAAAAGGACAAAATCATTGCATTAAAGGAGAAGTGGGGAGAAGAGATAACTACTGAAGAAATTACAAGGGCTGTAAACTGCAGCAAAGGATATGCAAGGCATTTCTATCTCCAGGATGGAAAAGTAATACAGAAAGATAGCAGAAATGGTATCCGTGCTAAAATAAAAAGAGAAGTCTTAAAAAGAGACCAGAATTCATGTGTAGTATGTAGATCCCCTGAAAATCTCGAGATACATCATATAATTCCAGTAATGGGTTCTACAATTAAAGACCAGGATGAAATCCATAATTTAGCTTTATTATGTAGAAAATGCCATTATCTGGCACACACAGGTAACTATTACAAAGGCCTTGCCTACGAAGATCTGGAAGGTTTCTGGGAATGGACTCAAAACACTGAAAAAACAAAGATGTGGCTTATTTTAAAAGATATTCAGGGAATAGGCATTAAAATAACTGAAAATATTTATAAGTGTTTTCCAAGCATAGACGAGTTAGAAAGAGCTAGTATTAAAAATTTAACGAGAGTTCCACTTGTAAATAAATCACTTGCCGAGCGAATTAAATTGAAATTAATTCAAAATCAGAATATATATCCAGATTAATTTATCAAATTTTTTCCAATTTCCTAAAAACACTTGTTAAAGTGGCATTTATATCTAAAAAGAAACTTTTTTAATATTTAAAAATTTTTAGACATATGGAGCCTTAAAAATAAATATAAATCCTAAAATAGCATTTATTACCTATTTTTTAATTTTTAAATTTTAATTATCTAATTATTAGCCCTATTAACTTATAGAAAAATATAATAATTAATAATGGCAATTATTAATTATTGTTAGAATTTAAGGGTTGTTGGAAGATAAAAAACAGTTGAGAGGTGATTGATATGCAGAAAATGGGAAACGCATTAATTCTTATAATTTTAGGTTTAATAGTTTTAGCATTCCCACTTTTAGGAGTAATCCCATTTAGCGTGCTAACCGGTGTTGCAGTACTATTTCTGGGTTTAGGTCTTCTATTTATGGGTGCAGCCTCAATGGGTGAAAGTGCAGTTATGGGCATTGTAGAACTCATTTTAGGATTTTTAGCATTAATTTTGGGCTTAGGATTTATATTCAATCCCGCATTATTCAGTTTCATAGCAGCTTTATTCGTGTTCATTGCAGGTATATTCCTGATAATAGCAGGAATAATGGCCATAGCAACTAAAACTACAGGAAGCAGGTGGACAGGACTTGTAGCTCTAATTTTAGGTATAATCTACCTACTTGTAGCTGCATTCATTAAAGATCCACTATATCTAGGCATATTAATTGGATTATGGCTTTTAATAACTGGAATAATAATGTTATTCCAGAAAGAGTAATAAAAAGTCTTTCCAACAACTCTATTTTTTAACTGTTATTTTTAAATTTATTTTCTTTAATTCTGTAAGGAACCATTAAATGTTTTTAGTAGCTTTAAATTGTATGCAGTTAAAAAAATAAAAACGTTGGCGTATTTAACATGTTTTCTTATTTTTAGGTATGTACTTCCCGTTTTAAAAACAGCGAAAGAACAAATACAAATGCAATTATAACTGCCCCTATTGCGAATGAGAAGTTCACACCAGATATTAATGCAGATACTTGCTGTGTTGAATCTGGATTAACAATATTTTTAAGGTAGTTGTACTCGCCGAATGACATGAAACTTACAAATAGAGATGAACCAATCGCACCTCCAATTTGCTGCAGGGAAGTCATTACGGCAGAACCTGAAGCATAATATTTAGAATTCAAATTTCCAAGAGTATTTGTCTGATTTGGAGACATTACAAGGGCTGATCCTATATATAAACCACAATTTATAATTAACACTGCTATAACGGCTGTTGAAGCAGAAAGGTGCGAGAAAAATATCAGTGAAATGCACATAAGGGCGAGACCTGAACTGATGACAATACGGGGTCCATGCTTGTCATATATATGGCCAGCTATAAGCGGTAAGAAACAGTTTAAAACGCTGCCGGGCAGCATTACAAGACTAGCAATTAAAGCAGTGACCCCCATTGCATTTTGCAAATATATCGGAAGTATGATTACTAGTGCAAAAATGGACATGATGTTGATCATATTAATTAGTATCCCTATTGTAAAAAAAGGATACTTAAAAACGTGAAGATCCAGTAAAGGATGATCCATAGTTAATTGACGTTTTATAAATAGAATAAGGCTAACTATGCCTATAAGTAGAGGAATAATTACCTTTAGGCTTAATCCATAATCTCCAAGATTACTAAAACCAACTATAATTCCGCCAAATCCAGCGGCAGCCAAAATAACAGATAAAATATCAAGTTTAGTATGTATTGTTTCGTTGATATTCTTCAAAAAAGATAGCCCTAAAATTGTTGTAGCTATGAAAAAGACTAGAACCATTAAAAAGAACCAGTGCCAGTCCATAAACCCCATAAGGAAGCCCATAAGTACTGGTGCAAACATTGGTGCAGAAAGTACCACAAGAGTCACAAGTCCCATGACCAATCCTCTTTTTTCTCGTGGAATCAATATTAATACACTATTGAATATTAAAGGTACAAGGATACCTGTTCCAACTGCCTGTATTACACGTCCAGCAAATAAGACTGGAAAATTTGTTGAAATGCCTGCTATAATTGTTCCTATAATTAGAAATACCATTGATGATATGAACAATTTTCTTGTTGAAAATCTCTGAATGAGAAAAGCACTGATAAGAAAAATAATACCCGAAACATAAACATAAATCGTGGTTAACCACTGCACTATTCCAGCAGAAATATGGAATTGCAACATTATCTGGGGAAAAGTAATATTTAATGCAGTTTCACTCAGCATAGACATGAATCCGCCCAGTAAAAGCACGAATAAAATTTTTTTAGTGTTATTTTTGTTAAATGAGGTATTTTTTTCGTTTGAATTTAAAACCATTTGTGGATAATCTTCATCTGTATTTAAAACCATTTTTGAATCTCTCCCATATTAGACCAGTCTACATAATTTGAAAAATTAGAGATATTTTTCCATAAATATAATTAGACCAGTCTATATAATTCTGTTAAAAAAAATTATTCAAAATTCTTTCAAATAATTTTGATCTAAGCAAGTAGAATAGGGATCTGCTTTGCAATCTCAATAAAAGGTTCATCACTCTTTTTCGTTAAAGACATGATTATAGCTCCTTCAATCATCGACTGAATAACTAATCCAAGGGTTTCTGCTTTTTCTCTGCCGAATCCCCCTTCTATTAATTTTTGAGTATACGCATTTTGCCAGACATTAAAAGCAGATTCGCATGCTTTTCTTAAAGTTTCGTTAGTTGAAGCTGTTTCCAGCGCAATAAGATTAACAGAAACTTTTTTAGTACTTTTAAGCGCTATTTTTTCATCCTTTTCAGTATGCACCAGATCAGCCATTTCTTCGATGGATTTTTTAATGGATTCAACTGGATCCTGGATTTTTGCAAGTCGTTCTTTTATTGTTTCCTCAACAAAGGATTTTGTCAAGTTTACAGCTTCTAACGCTAATTGTTCTTTTCCATCTGGAAAATAATAGTATAAAGAGCCTTTAGGGGCGTTACTTTTCCTTAAGATCTCATTTAACCCCGTAGCATGATATCCTTTAAGCTGAAAAAGAACTGTTGCAGCTTCCACTATCCGATCTCTTGTATCTGTTTTTTTCATCTTATCATCTAATTATAATGACTGGTCTATATAACCTTATTTAATGTTATACCATATAAATATTTATTTATCATTATTGTAGCCCACGCGCAATATTAGACATATTTAGACCAATGACATCTAATGATTTTCTATAAAGAGATTAAAAAACATTGCAAAAATTAAATATATCAAATATCATTTTATGGCTGAAAACATTTGTGAATGCTTTTTAAGCATAAAATAGTTATAAAAAACAAGCATTATAAATTTAACAACCGTCCCTCCCCCCCCGTAAATAAAGCATTAACTAAACGAATCTAACTTATACCAATCAGTTAATGAACTATCCAAATATTTCCTTTTTAAACTAATTTTTTTATGGATTTAATATTAAGCTTTTAAAAAATTAGAATAATAAAAGTAATTCATATAGAAACCCATTTATTTTGCTTTAAATATTAAAAAAGAGATTATGGAAGAATTTGGGAATGATTTGGGAGTAATTCTGGAAAAATTATTTTTATTACGCACCACCTATTTTAATTAAAAAGGACATTATAGGCATTTTTAATAATGTGATCATCATGGTTTATGAAACAGTTATACCCTCAATACCATTTGTAATGGGTTATTTAATAACATATACACTTTACAAAACAGGTTTAATAAAAAAATCACTTCATGTAAATTTATGGAACTTTATCCTGTTCAGTGCCTTTCTAGTAACTGCATGCGCGGGATTTGTACTTATGGTTTTACTGGAACTAAGCGTAATTACATCCATTAATCTAGGACTTCTCTACTGGCATGTAGAATTTGGAATCACCATGACCATAGTTACAGTATTCCATATAATCACCTACTGGAAAAGTACCCGAAGGCTGTTTACAGGGGGGAAGATGAAATCTTGAGAAATAAGATTAAAAGCAAGCTAATTGATTTAAAAAATACAGTAAATCAAAATATTTCACCCCAAAAACAGAAAATAATTGGAGCTGCAGCAACTGTACCTATAATAGCAGCATCAGCCATGTCAGGAGTTTGTGCAGGAGGGTGTCCCTACGGTTTAACAAACGATCCATATCCTGGGCAGTGCCATCTTTACACAGATAGTACTGGAGACGGTATATGCGATCTTTCACAGGCTGCTGCTACTGCAAGCACTCAAAGTACCAATTCTAATACTCAGACCACAGACTCCAGTACAAACATAGATACCCAAAATATGTCATCTACTGGTAATAGTGGAGACCATATTTCAAATGGAACTTCAGACCACGCCAATGCAAGCACTGCAACAGTTCACGACCCAAGTTCAGGAGCTGGTGATTCACTAAATACCAGTAATGACTATCACATAATTCCAGTAAGCATTTTAATTATAGGTGCGTACCTCTTTACATACTACCTCTTCAGTAAAGGTATCCTAAAACCTCAAAAACATAAAAGGTTGTGGAACTTGCTATTAATGGGAGGTTTCCTTGGATCAGGTGCCACAGGAGTACTGCTAATTTATATGATAAATTTTGGTGTTTCTTTGGCTTATAGGCAAGGCCTAGACTACTGGCACGTAGAACTATCCCTTCTGATGGTAATAGCTGCATTGATTCATTTCCACATCTATAGAAAACCGTTTAAAAATATGTTTAAAGTACTGTTCCCTTTTAAATCAAGCGTGAATAAAAATACATCAAATAAAAGTAGGGGCACATCCAAATAATGGACGTGTCCAACTTCTCCATTTTTTCGATCTGCTGATTGATTATTTATTGAAAAAATCCAGCGTAACATTTTTAGCGCTTTTAAGTTCCATAGGTGGTTCAAGTGCCTTAAATTCCATCTGGTATTCATCAAGAAGTTCCTGGGCTTCCTCAGTTATAGATGGTGCCACAAGTATTCCCCGTACAAACTCCTTATGATCAGCAAAGTCATCCAGATATCTTTTAAGCTGTTTAACAGCATTAACACCCGCACGTCTGCTTTTAAGTTCTAATACTACCAGATTACCATCCTTATCTTTACCTAATATATCTATAAATCCAGTAGATACCTGATGTTCTTTAGAAGTAGGTCGGAATCCACTTTCAATAAGTTCTGGACTTTCCATTATCATAGTCCTCATATCCTCTTCATAACCGGCCAGTTCCAGTTTTTTGATATCTTCACCTTTGTGATATGACATCATATGAGTTTTACAGATTTCAACCTCAAGAGATTCTGGAGGATTCCTTCGAACTCCGCAGAGGTAAACTCTACCATTCTCCATCCTTGTCTTGAATTTACAGTTAGGGGGCTGCCAGTTAACGGGCTCTAAATTGTAATCCTGATGAACTAAAAAAGAACCATCAGTTTTGATAATTATGGTCCTGTCTCCGGATCCAAGTCTGCTTGTAGCCCTGCCCCTGTATTCTATTCTGCAGCAGGCCACTATTATTATAAAAGCCCTTTTAGAAATTGCCTCATTTATAAAATCAAAAACTTCTTCTGTTTTAGGATTTTCATCTAACTTAATTATCATTAAACATCCTCAAATTATTAAAAGCGAGTATAAAAACATTTTAAAACTAATATTACGTTTTCAACATATAAAAATATAATTATAAAAACGAATAGAGAACCTTTTAATGATTTAAAGGGCGATTAACATAAAAATAGTTATTATAATATTAAATTCAAAATAAGATATGTTTAATAATTTAATTTTAATCAATTATTTGGAAGTGATTTTATTTATTGCTGCCTTAAGAGCAGATTCAAATTCATGAGATTCCCCATTTGAGGATTCTAAGGCTTCTTTAAGATATGGAAGTGCCTTTTCATTTCTTATTGTTCCAAGGGCATTTGCTGCATTTACACGAACTAAATAACTTTCATCGTTTAAAGAACTGACCAGGGATCCCACTGCTGCATCATCACCTATCTTACCAAGAGACATCACAGCACATGACTTTAAAAGATAATCATTTTCTTTTAAAACTTCTTTTAGCGGTTCAAGAGCTCTATCATCACCTAAGTTTCCCAATGCATCCACTACTTCACATTTAACATTCAAAGACCCATCATTAAGGGCGTTGATAATTGGTTCAACTGCCCGCCGGTCACCAATTATACCAAGAGCTAATGCTGCTGTTTCCCTCACGTGCCAGTGATCATCTCTTAAAACACGGATTAAAGGTTCAACTGCATTTTTATCTCCAATCCTACCAAGGGATAAAGCTGCAGCTTTACGAATAGGCCAGTATTCATCACTTAATATATTAATTAGAGGTTCAACAGCTTCTTTTGCACCTATATCCCCTAAGATATATGCGGCTTTTTCTCGGATCCGCTTGTCTTCATCTAAATCTAATGCTTTTATAAGGCCATTTATATCCTTTTCATCCCTCATATTTTCCAGATCTGAGACAGAAATCATGGTTATACATCCCTGTGATAATTTTACCAACTGATATTTATTTAAGGCGGTTTATTAATATTTATCGGGTATAATTTTACGCAATACTGATTAAACTTAAAATTATTTTTGAATGAACTTATATCAAATAAATACACGTATAATTTAAATATTGAAAATTTACTTTAAATAAGGAGTAGTAATCTACTTCATTTTAATAAATAATTGATCCTATTAATCATGCTTAAAATTATGTTTTAAGGTTTAAAGAAATGCATAAACAGGAATTTTTTTTATATATGTACTTATTATTTGAAATTTACAAAAAAATAGTATAATAAAACCGCCGAAATGTGATTTTAAGACCATAAAATGTACTTGATTAATATATGACTTAATAGAAATAGACCTTGAAAATATTAAAACTATTTTTCTTAATTTTATTTATATGCGATTAATTATCTTAACTACTGCAGGGGGAATTATAATAATTCCCGTTCTAAATATCCTTAATCTTGCATCTAAACTGCATTTACACGAAATCATTATTAGTTATGAAAAACATAAAAAAACATACAAAATTATGCAGAGGTGGTTACAATCAAAGGAAAAATACTATTTTTAATTAGCGTATTAGTTATTACAAGCATTACTGTAGCTGCGTATCCAGTAATATCTACAAATTCTCAGTTAGAACAATCAAACCATATAAATTTGGTAAATTCTGCAAATAATCATAAAATTAATTCCCCAAATAAAGTATCCAAACCATCTCATTATAATGTCAACAAAAGATCAACTACCAAACAGTATACAGCTTCCAATAATGCAAAACATTCTAAATCTCAATCAATCGCTCAAAGATACATAGAAGAACCTAATGCAGTGGCGGGTAAACCTGAAAGGTATAAAATAGGGGGAAAAGATACCGATGTTGTTCCTGTTTTATTAAATAGTAAACGAGTAGGAGAAATAGATATAGATCCTAAAACAGGAAAAAATGTAGGTGGTGCAGGAGGAGCACCCTAATTTACTCTTTTTAAAACTTATAAGTCAATTACTTATTTTGCAAGTTAAAACACTGCCCAAAACGGATATAGATATGCCTATAACCACTTCCAAATAGAATGTAAATATTTATGTTTCTAAAAAAACAAATAATGTATGAGGTGATTATGCTTGGCAGAAGTATTAGAACAGGTAACCTTTAGTCAAGAACCAGGGAATGATTTAATAGTTCCTGAAGGGTTCATCCAAGATTTTCGTTTTTTAAGCGATACAGAACTGTTAATTGTTATGCGAATTATAGGGCCAGATATAGAAAAAGCTGTAGATTTCTTCGAAGACAGCAAAGGAAATAAATTTACCATAAAAACCACTGAAAGTAACGGTAAACAAATATCAGATAAATTTACATTAATTGATATGGAATCAAACGAAGGCCCCTATCCCACTGCAGATATAGATATAGAACCTCAAGAAATTAAACTAATATTAGAATTTGAAAAATAACTTTTAAAATCAACTCTTATTTTCATTTTAATAATTAATGCAATGCTATTTTATTTAAAAGATGCTAAGCTTATTTCTCTCTTTTTACACGTTTTCGCGCCTTTAAAATAATGAGTATTACTACGCCGATTACGCCCGCGATAATAATGCCCCAAATTAATGCAACTCCTAAAATAAGTATTGCATTAACAACTGCATTTACAAAACTAATTACTGCATTAACCAATGTAGATATTATATCCATACATTATTACTTTGTTTTTAATTGGATATAAATACACGCTTTAATTTAATTATTTTTAAGTTACTGCCCTGTTCTGTCATCAAAACATAACTTAACATTTGTGAGTTATCTACAGAATCATGTCAAAATAGCGCCAGTTAGCTCATATATTAACAGTTTTATTCCCAATTTTAAGTAATGGATATAAAGCTTATATTATATTGAATTAGAACAGTGCTATATTTTTATAAATATATACTTTATCAGTTTAATAAATCTAAAAAGCTACGTTATAAAAATAGGCAACATTTAAAAAATAAAGCTGTAATAAGTCGAATACATTATTTAAACTATATTTTATTCAATTGTTTTCCTAATTTAAATATTTAAATATATATTGGAGCATATAGTGTACAAATTTATTTTTTCATTCATTGGCAGGCATAACTATTGATTTAGATACTGATCCAATTGAAATTTGACAAAAATTTAAATAAAAGTTCCCACATAGTATTACTTAAGTTAAATAATTTAATATTTTCTAAATAGTAATGGTGGAACCCTAACGTGAAGCTGTTAAAAAATATATTAACATTAATTCTTATCTTTTTAGCCGCATTTGTGACTTATGAAACCTTTTTTGTTGATGACAACCCGCTAAATTATTTTTCTCCACAATCCGCCAGTTCAACAGTTTATGTTGAAAATGGGGTCTCAGGTGCAGTAACTATAACTGATCCATCCCTCAACAAAACTGTGGAGTTTAATATCAGTTTTTATCCTTTAGAAACCGGTTCTGGAGTTATTGTAAGCAAAGAAGGGCATATCATAACTGCATTTCACGTTGTAGGTGATCCCCAATATAATACCATAAATGTGCTTAAAAAGATGGACGATAACAGTATTAAGCTATATGTAGAACAGGCAGCAGTATCCACTTATTTATCTAATTATAACCCAAATTTAGGCGCAGAATTACCTAATAGTAACGATATGATCAGTCAAAGTAATTTAAGTGTAAATACACGTATGACAACAGATTTACTGGTTCAAAATAATTTAATTAGTGTAAGTTCCTACAATCAGGTTATCAGAGTTAAATTTCCAGCTTCTTCAGGAAGCAGTCCATTAAATGCGCAGATAGTGGATGTTGGAAATTCAGGTAGTGACAACGATGTTGCCCTCCTGAAAGTTGACTCTGCAGGTAAAAATTTACCCGCCTTAAAAATAAGTTCACATGATCCAAAAAAGGGAGAAAATATCCGCATATATGGTTACCCTGCAAGTAGTAACGTGACACAGGCCCAATTATCAGTGACCCCCTCCACAACAACAGGCAGTCTCATATCTGAAGTACCTAATTCGCACAACATAATTTATTATAAGACAAATGCATCTACATTTCCAGGTTATAGTGGAGGTCCAGTTCTAAATAGCAAAAATGAAGTAATAGGTATTTTAATATATGGAGTACAATCAAAAGGAAGTTTTATACGGCAAATAGAATCCAGATATGGCCTATTTTTATCTTCAGATTATATAGTACAAATATGCAAGAAAAATAAAGTTCCTATAGATATTGTATAATTAAACCTGAATCGTAGAACATCAGTAGATCTACTGAAAAGGTAGATCTACTAAGAGCATTATTCCAAATTAAGTAAATCTATTCTATTAATTAACTGTTCATTTTTAACTTTAAATACTTCAAAGGCTTTTTTATTCCTGTTGTTGTATTCTAAAAGAGATTTTGATATATTACTTGAAAGGTCTTCATACTCTGTTTTAAAGTCAACAAGCAGTTTTTCAAGCTTTTCTAACTCCACTACTTCCCTGCATTTAGGATTAAATAGTCTATCTGTTTTAAACCGGTGGTTACCCATTAAACTGATCCCACCTTCTAATTTAAGTGCTGGACCATACAGTTCCTGTAGTTTGTCTGATCTTTCTAACAGCCCTTTTAAAGTCCTTACTTCTTTTAATTTAGAATCTATCATTTTAACAATACTAGATTCTATTTTGGGCCCCACATCTACTTTATTTTCCATACCCTCTTTACTTTCCATATTTACCAGTCCTCCATTTCTTATTTTTTAAATAAGATTAATCCCTTAAGATATTATACCCCTCAGAGTACTTGTATAAATATTACTGGCATGCTAGAACTTGTAATCAAACCAAACTATATTATAGCCATATTTCACATATTGCTTACCATTCTAAGCAACATAATCACCAAACTAATGATCTTTTATCTATCATTGATTAATTTCATCTTGCCCACTCAAGATTTATGGCAATATAAATCTTAAAGCAAGTACCTCAACTTAAATTATTTATTATATCCATAAAGTGATGCATTCCCCAGTATAATATGAGCTCCATACAATCTGCCCAACGTTATGAATATTAGGAATGATTCTCATATAAAAGAGTTTCTGTCAAATAGAAACTTAAGGAAGCATCTAAAAGACTAATATCTCAAACAATACAGATAATACCTCAATTATCCCGTACTATAACTTAATAATAAAACCACATACCTGCAGTAAAAGATCCTATCCAATCAAAAAACACATGGGATATTTTAATTTAGGAATATACAAATTATAACCATTTAAAAAGCGCAACACCGGAATTAAGAAATGAAAATGTTGTAAATCAGTGCTAATATTCAATTTAATTGAACTTAAATTAGAAAACATGAAAATAAATGGAGGATATATTTAAAAAAATAGATTTTTATCTCAAATTAATTTAATAAGATTTTACAGTAATTATAATACAAAAAACATTAATATTTCAATAATTTACTGTTTTAATTCCTTCATGTAGCGCTTAAAATCAAAATAAAAGCATACTGCTTATTTTTTTATGAAAATTTAAATCAAAAAAAATATATGTTCAAAAATACCATATTCACGTATCAATAACTCCAAATCGGTGTTAATATGACACCTGAAAAAATGGGAGGCAGTATAATGAAGCGACTTTCATTGCTTTTAGTGCTCCTTATCGTAAGCGGAGCAATGTTTAATGTAACTAGTATATATGCCGCCACAGAAAATTCACAGGCACCAGATAATTGCATTAACACAAATTTAGTTCCAAATAACACAACAAATACTTCCAATAACGTGACCACTCAAAATGCCACAGGATCTACACAAAAAAATATAACAAAACCTGTTAATGGTACTACAGCATCAAATCAACCCACAGAACAAAGTTCATCTAGTTCCAGTCAAAACAGCGGGGCAACTCTTAGAAGCTTTAGTGTAACAAGCGTTCAAAATTCTACTGACACCGCAGGAGATAAATATAAAAATATCAGTGCAATTTGGCTAAACGCCGAAGATATTGCTTATTTAAATATAACTAAAATTAAAAATGCAGGGATTACAGATATATTCGTTAAGTGTAATATTTATTCAAATTCATACCAAAGTACCCTCAAAAATATGGTAACCCTGTTCAAAAACAGTGGAGTAAGGATAAACGCATGGGTAACCTGCTTTTTAGATGCAAATGGTAAATGGATCAATCCCGCAGGCACAGCATATACATACACTGTGAATGTAACCCAAAAAGTTGCAGTAAAAACTTACTATAAATCATGGTACAAGTCATGGTACAAATACAGGGGCCACTGGTACTACAAATGGAAATACGTCTGGAAAACTAAGATAACTTACAAAACTGTCACTACTAAACAAACAAAAACAGGCATAGATACATCTTACAATACTCGAGTTCTAAATGCCACTGTAAACATGGCTAAAAACTATGGAGTAAACGGTATCAACCTCGATTATTTACGTTATCCAGGGACAGCTTACAAATACTCAAACAGCTCACAGACCATTACCTCTTTCGTTAAGAGTATTTACAATTCTGTAAAATCAATAAATTCATCTGTAGCAGTTTCAGCAAATGTAATGCCTGAAGGAAAAATAAATGCCTATTATTATGGGCAGAATTATACCCAGCTTGCCAAATACCTTGATTTCATGGTTCCGTTAGTTTACAAAGGCAGCTATGGATACAACAGTTCAACAGGTACTAGCAGCAGCGGAAAAAATGGTACAAGCTGGATAGGAAGTTCAATAGCGTATATAGTTAGCCAGGCCAATGGAACACCTGTTGTAGCTGGTCTTCAAGCTTACCGTTCGGCCAGTAATAAAACTGCAATACCCCTAAGTGAACTGCAGAATGACATGAATGCAGCTGTAAAAAACAGTGCATCTGGATACTCTTTGTACAAATATGGGCAAATAACCAATGATTTCTTTAAAATTACATTCACACCAGGCCAGATTCAAAAAGCTGCAGCAAGTCTTAAATCCTTTATCGAAACTAACCACAAACTTCCAGATTACGTGACAATTGGTACAACCAGGGTTACAATTGAGGATATGTTGAATTTGATGATTACAAGTGTCTTACAGCTAAACAGCGGAAATAAATCAGCAGTAACATTTAAAAATATAAGTTCACCAGGTAGTCCAGCAGACAATCTTGTAAGTGGAGCAATAACAAAAACAGAATATCTAAGTATTGCACAGAAAATTAGGTCATTTATAGATGCAAACAATGCTGCACCTAATTATGTGACATGTTCACTTGGAAAAATCCAGTATGAATCACTCGTTTACATGTACTCAAAGATACTAAATTTCTACAACGCAAACAATAGATTACCGGGTTACGTTACAGTAAATTCATTGACAGCTCTTAATCCAGTTATAACCGATGCAAGGCCAGTTTATATAACAAGCGATAACATCATCAATGTAGCAACCGATACCGATCGAGTAAATACAATTGTAGATAATTTAGAGATATTAGGATTAACCGCAGTAAACTGGGGATTGGGCCCTAACAGCCACTATACAGTACTTGAAAGTACTTTAGTACCTGTAAATGCATTAATAATTGATATATATGGTGGGGCAGATGCAGGTGTAATATACGAAATGGGACAAAAATACTACAAATATTTAGTCGGGGCCAAAGAAGTGTATACCATATGGGTTCCTCCAGCTACAGATATAACCGGTTTAGCATGGCTACCAAGGGCGCATGATGACGATTATGACCCTGTAAGCTTTACAGGAATAGCAAACCCAGATCTGTATTTATTGAATAATGGATACGATTATCTCTACTCTGGAGATTTAAACACCATAATAAGCAGAATATATCAAAAAGCAATAGAAGATATGATCTAAAGTAAATTAATTGGATTTAAATAATTAGACGCAATTCATTTACTCTTTCTACTTTTTTATAATGGTTTTATTATACTAAAATTAATTTTACCAAAAAGCATGTTAGAGTTATAATTAGCTGTAAAATGATTTTTATCTATTGAAAGGATCCTATAAAACCATATAACTATTTTTTAATTTCTTATTCAACAGGTGGCGGTTTAATAAAGAGAGATAATAAAAATCCAACAAAAAGCATGACCACTGAAGCTAAAATTGCATCCTGCATCCCCTGACTTCCAGAATTAAACGTTAGACTGTAAAGCTTGGGGTCGTCCATTATGGTTGACATATCCGGATTTAAAGTTTTGCCAATCCATGAATAAATATCATGATTTAAAGCCTGCTGATTCTGATATTGAGAATAATCCAATGGAAGCGTCGCCGCGACATTGAAATATAGTCCCATGAAGAAAACTAATCCAATAGCAACGGTTCCAATTGAAGATCCAATATTTATGAAAGTGTTCTGTATTCCTGAGGCTTCCGAAAGCTGATTATCATCCACACTGGAAAGAATAATATTTGTAACGTTAGGAGTAGCTAATCCCAAACCTATTCCTAATAAGAACAAACTAGGAATTAGATCCATCATGTTCAAAGTTACAGGGTACATAAATGAATGATACATCATTAACATAGCCATAATAGACAATATAAATCCCATAAAGACAAGGTAATGGGACTTAATTCGTTTAGTAAGCTTACCTACACTCACTGCAAATATTGCACTTCCAATAGGGGCCGGCAGCATGATTAAACCAGTTATGAGGGCATTAACTCCCCATCTTGTTTGTATATAAAGTGGGATAATGTAGAACAATCCTGCTAAAGTTAACGCAAGGATCAACCGAGACAGGTTACCATATGTAAATGAACGATTTTTTAAGATACGTATGTCCATAAATGGTTTTTTTCCCTGTTTAATTAGCTTTCTCTGATAAAAGAAGAAAATCACAAGTAATAAAAAACCCATCATGATAGTTGACATCGCTACTGCAAAGCCTACAGGGTTTACAATGGTTCCAGAATAATTTATCCATGTTGCAGGGTTATTCAACTGCAGCACACCCACTATAAATAATAAGATCCCTGCTGCAGAGAGAAATGCTCCCTTAAGATTTAGATCAGACCATTTTAATGTTAGTTCTGATTCAGTGAGATTGTAAGATAACAGGAGAATTCCAAGAACTATTATCGCTTCCAATGCAAAGCCCCATCTCCAGGAATAGAATGTTGTGAGGTAACCTCCAAGTAACGGCCCCACCGCAATTGCCACTATATACAATGTAGATGAAAATCCTAGTGCGAAAGCCCGCTTAGATCCAGTATAATGGGCCGTAATTATGGATGATGTTGCGGGTAACATTAAAGCAGCTCCAAAACCTTCTATTATAGACCATCCCACAAGCAGCATAAGGGCATTAGTGCTGATAGCTGCAATTAGGGATCCTATTCCATAAATAACAGCTCCACATAGAAAAGTTTTCTTTCTGCCGATGACATCCTGTAATTTACCCCCAAAAAGTACAAAACAACCCATTACAAGAGCATAAATGGCTATTATGGACTGTACATTAGTTAAAGTAGTATTTAAATCCTTCACCAAATAGGTTATTGCCACGTTCATGAATGTAGCATCTAAACCAATGATAAATAGGGCTAAAGAAACAAAAATTAAAACTGACCATCCATAACCCTGCTTATCCAATATACACTCCCACCCAAATATCTTATTATACTTATGGTAATTTTTCCGTTATTTAAATATAGCGGATTAAAAGCCCCATATTTCTCATTATGCAGAGAATTTATGAATTTTTTCATATTTTAACTAAACCATTATTATTTTTTTATAGATGATAATGTAGATATCTTTTAATCCAGATATAAACTGTCCAAATAGAATAATAAAATAAAATTTTAAATGAGATTATTTTTCCCTAAAATGATTGGAAGCCACATATAATGAATAAAAAATATGCATCGGTAATTGCACATTTATTTTAACAAATACAGGTTACTATTTGTAGTGATGCTACAAAAAAGGGTTATTTTGATATAAGTACAATTGACAAAATGAAATATGACTCAAACAAAGTTAATAGATACGATAGCTGAACTTTCAGTTTAAAAACAAGTTGGATAAAACACACTGTAGACTTAATCATTTATACATCTTTAAGCAGCTTACTTAAAACTTCTTTAATTTAGACGCTTATTACCACAAGTATGCTAATTTTACACTTGAAATGCATGTTTAAATATAAGTAATACCAATACTACACTACAAACTCAATTTGAAATACTTTTTATTAATCATTTAATTATCAAACAGTGTACAATTCGGTGAAATTTTTTGAAAATACAGTTATCCAACATAATTAAAACAAAAAGAATAATTTTAATTACATCAACAATAATTGCAACAGCCCTGATTTTAGTTACCATCACAAACCCATCGCTATCTGTTGATTGCAGAAACGACATTTCTATAATTCATAACAAGTTAAATAAATACATAGATAATCTAAAAATAGATTTTGAAAAACATAAATCCTCTTTTAACCCATTTGAAGAAAGCAAAGAAGTCAAGAAGATTTCTGGTATTTTAAATGAAGCATCAAAATTCAGATATGTTCACGGAATTAGCAGCTCCTCCAAACTTCCCACAAAAGGAGGGGACTGCTGGGCAATGTCAGACTGGCTGTACAACCATATTAAAAAAACAGGAGTCGACTGCAGAATCATCCAGTATGAAACACCACTGGCCAATAACCACAGGAGTGTGCAGGTTAAAAGTGATGGTGAATGGGTTGATTTGCCTTATGGACTGTTTAATTTCGATTACAGGTTTGATGCGGCGTATTCTAAACCCCGGATGTTCGTTTATAAAAGTTAATTTCTTATTTTTAAAATAACTAATTTAAAATTAAACTGGAAAGACAATGGATAATCTAAATGCAATAATATTTTTTACAGCAAATAATATCTAAAAACAGCACATAAATAAGAATTATTAAATTTATTTCGCATATAACTGCCATTATTACATTTAGTTATTATATACTATTTATATTTGGCAGAATAAACTATAGGCCGCTGCTTTTATTTAAATAACAGTGCTTTAAGTTCCTGTAAATTATCTTTAATAAACAGCTCTGCCTTTGGATCTGCAAGTATTTTTAACTGTTTATGCCCTGTTTTAGCGTAAACGTTCTCCAATATTTCCTGAAGTTCTGGAACAGGCATTTCAATGACTTTCTTTATTTTTGCAATATCTTCATCTGATAATTGATTCTTATAACCTTCTATTTGAGACTCAAATTTTTTTACCACGTTCATGTTCTTAGAAACAGCCATTTTTAATATTACAACTGGAACTTTAGTAAATACATCCATTAAATCCATAACATCCTTTTCAGTTACACGGTCTTCTTGTAATTCCATCTAAAACCCTCGTTATAACATTTAATATTAAATAACGTGTTATAATTTTAAACTACATCTACTATAACTTTTCCAATATATTATTATAAAGTAATCATATACATTTTGACAAGATAACTATTATCACTTAATCTACTATAAATAACAAAGGAGCAGAGCATGAATAAAGTACCTTTAACTGAACTGGAAAGTCGTATGGATCGTTTTAAAACACAGATGAATGTATCAAATCCAGAATGGGAAATAGCTGTTGTTTTCAGTAAAATAAACCAGTATTACTTTACTGGAACTATGCAGGATGGGATGATACTTATTCCCCGAGATGATGAAGCCACATTCTGGGCACGGCGGAGCTTTGAAAGAGCTATGAATGAATCTTTATTTCCACAGATAAAATCCATGAGAAGCTTTCGTGATGCTGCAAAAAGTTTAGATAAACTTCCAGACACAGCATATCTTGAAACTGAAGTGGTTCCACTGGCATTATACAGCAGATTTCAAAAGCATTTTCCATTTAAAAATGTCAAACCTGTTGATACTAATATTGCTGCAGTTAGGGCGATTAAAAGCGAATATGAACTTCAATTAATGAGAAAAGCAGGTAAGATCCATCAGCATGTGCTTGAAGATATAGTGCCTGAGATGTTAATTGAAGGAATGAGTGAAGCAGATCTTGGAGCAGAACTGTTTAAAGTAATGGTAAATGAAGGATATCAAGGAATAACCAGATTTGGAATGTTTGATACCGAAATGGTACTTGGACACATTGGTTTTGGAGAAAGTTCAATTTATCCATCATACTTTGACGGTGCCAGTGGAAATTACGGGATGAGTCCGGCAGTGCCTTTACTTGGAAGCCGCGAGCGAAAGTTGAAGAAAGGAGATCTTGTATATATTGATATTGGATGCGGAGTCGAAGGGTATAATACAGATAAAACCATGACGTACATGTTCGGCAGTTCTCTCCCCCAGTATGCCATAGATATTCACAGCAAGTGTGTTGATATACAAAATGAAATAGCCGCAATGCTAAAACCCGGGGCAATTCCATCACAAATTTATAACCAGATAATGAACAGTTTAGACGATGATTTTCTACAAAATTTCATGGGATTTGAAAACCGCAAGGTTAAGTTCTTAGGTCATGGAATAGGTTTATTAATAGATGAACTGCCTGTAATTGCAGAAAGATTTGATAGTCCTATTCAAGAAGGAATGACATTTGCAGTAGAACCTAAAAATGGAATTAAAGATATTGGAATGGTAGGTATTGAAAACACATTCATAGTAACTGCAGGCGGTGGAGAAAGCATCACTGGAAATAATCCGGGTTTAATTCCAGTATTTTAATTGAAAATTAGATAATAAATGATTTTATTCTTTTTTAATTTAAAAAGATAAAATGAGTTTAAATTAATCAGTACGCCTGTAATAGTGTCTCAAAGTCTCTGCAACTCGTTCTTCATCAAAATTTTCCTCACCCAAACAGCAGGAAGTTGATGATCCATCCATGCAAAAGTAAAGTTTAGGAGTTCCTGTCTCTAAACCGTTTTCTGCATAAATAAGGCAGTTTTTACACTGGCATTCTTCATTCCGGTCCAGGTCAGAACAGTATTCAATACCGGATGCGCAGTGCAGTGCAGGAAATTCTTTAGGTTCAATCAAAGAAGAACCCAATGATTCCTCCTGGAGAAGTATAAGTTTATCATGTACACACTGGCTTTTACTCTGTACTTTACACTGGATGCAGAGACATTTTTCAATATTTTCAGCATTAAACTCAATTTCCATAAGATCTACCTATTAATCTACTAAAAAAAATTAAAATAATTATTCTACAGGTTTAAACAGGAATTTACCTGCCCTACATTTAGGACAACGCCATTTTTGAGGTAAATCTTCAAAAGGTGTACCTGGCTCTATTTTAGAACTTTCATCTCCCTTTTCTGGATCGTATATATAACCACACACAATGCATTGATATTTCATTGATTAACCTCCCTGTGGCTTAATTTTTGTTTTTCATTCTATAAATTTTTATTCTTATTATACGGTTTATATCTCTTTAAAATAAGTAAAAGATGTATATCGTTTTAAATGTACAGATATCAATTAAAAAATAATAAATTTTGCTAAATATAACTTTAAAATTTTATTTAAATATCCTATTTAAAAAACAAGTTATAATTCTTATACATTAATTTATTAAAAAAGTAGATACGAGGAAAATTTTCCCCACAATCTCATTTATTTATTGTTAATTATTTCATTAACAGCGCCATTAATTTCTTTATTCTGCATTAAGATATTAGCTGCTTCTTGAACGTCTTTATTCTGCATTAATTTATTGATTTCATTTTGAACGCCTTTATTTTGTATTAAATCGTGTATCTGAGACCTAACGTTCTTATTTTGCAGCACATTCACAATTAAATTTTGAACATCCTTATTTTTGACCACATCAATTATTTGCAGATTGTTCTGCATAAAATCTGATTTTAAATCATTAATATCAGAAGCTACATTCGGATCCGTGTTTTGAATCTGTGTAACTGTATTTTTAATCTCATTGTACACATTGGGATTCATATTCTGGATTTGATTTGAAATTGTCGTGTTACTTGAGTCTGCAGCATATACAGGAACAGTTCCAATAATTACTGCAAGAAGACAAAGTGTTACGATTTTGTTCATCGAGTATCACCTCTTGTTTTAGATGTAACTTAAAATCGTTGCTCCAGTATATGCCTTTGATTATAAAAATACTTTTCCATATTTATAAGGATCTTAATTAGACATACTAAATTAGTTAAATACAAATTATAGGTTCACTAAATCTGTTTTAATTGGATACAACATTATAACGAGCTGCATAAAAATAATAATAGATTATATTAAAATTTTTTAAACATGCCACTATAACATCAATCTGCACTACATTTAACACATTAAAATCACATTTACACTTAAAAAATACATTAAATTCAATTTTAATTATTTATAATTACATAATAATAGACTGATTTCTAAAATCCATGATAAAATTAGCTCCATTCAAATTATTTCATATTAAAAATTATATTTAACTCAGATAATCTTTACCCTCAAAGGAACTTAAAATTCGGCTTTTAAAATTTCCAATATAAAAGACTATTTTCAAGATTTAAGATGAAATATAGTCCTATTTTTATTTTAAAGGATCATCCTAAATTTTAATGCAGATCAAAACATATAAATAAAAAGATCAAAAGAATTTTTTGTTCCAATAAACATTAGATCATTCTAATAGATTGAGAAGTTATGCTTTTTAAGAAGACATAAATTATAACAATTATCAATTAACGGTGACAGAATTGAAATCAAAAACAGCGATAATAATAGGTGCAATTATAATAATCATAGCTGCAGCTTCAGCAGCCACTTTTCTACCAGGGCAATCACCCAATACTACATTAAATTCCTCAAACCAGCAATCAACACCCAATGTAGAACAGACTCATCAAATTGGCATAACTGTAAAAACTGATGGAAACAGCGTGAAGGTTAATGCAACATCTGTTCCTGCAGATACAGAAATTCCAGCTAAAATGATTACAGAAATGAAAAGTAAAGCATACAATGACATACAAAGTTATACAAGCACTTGCAGTAGTTTAAAAGCAGATATGCAAACCATTGCAAATAAATATAATTTTACTGCAAATGTTACATTAACTTCACAATTTGGAACAGACACGCTGCCATTTTTAGCAACAGTAAGCGGAACTTCCATGCTTCCAACATTAAAAGATGGCCAGGAAGTAACAGCTCTTAAAACAAATAATTTCAAAGTGGGAGATATAGTAATATCCAAACATCCTACCTACGGCCTTATAGTAAAAAGAGTGGCATCTATCGAAAACGGTAAAGTGTATCTAAAAAGCGACAACAGAAAAATAGTAAATTACATTAAAGAAACAACTCTTTCTGATGGAGTAGTAGAAATCTCCAACATTACAAAAACTCCTTTAGATACATGGCGGCCAGTAAAAGACATAATAGGAGTAGTGAAAATTTACTGAATTTAAATTAAAATAAAAGACTGATTTAAATATCAGTCATTACAGTTTTTTATTTTTATATTTCAATATCTATCGCTGATTTCGGAAGTTTGCAAAAATTTATTTTTGCAACATCAAAAATCTCCGATTTTTGATAGCCGTCAAACACGGAGTGTTTGGGGTGCCAAAATCCACATTATATTTCAATATCAATCGCTGATTTTGGCAACCAGATTTCTTCATTCCCCACTTTCATCAATATGGCTTTTTTAGTTTCCTTTTTAATTATTCCAACAACTTCATTAGCTAATCCTTTATTGGTGGCAAGCCACTCCGGCAGCTTAACAACTGCTGTTTCCCCTTCTTCTTCAGGTTTCAGCTGGCCGCTTTGAATTTCCCTTGCAATGCATAGTTCTTTAAGGTCTATTTTGATGATTTCTCCTTTTTTGATATCTTTACATGCAATTATTGTCCCGTCTCTTTTTAAAAATGCATCTGTCAAAAAAATCACCTTTAATATGTTTTTAATCTTTATTTGGCTATTAATCCCCATCAACGCGTGCAGGGGGCTCTTCATCAAGATCAAGGGAAGAAATATTACCCCACTGCCTAACTCTATCACATACCAATTGTTCAAATTCGTTAGGACTTAATCCCAATTCTTTTGCTCGATCGCGTATAGCTTTAGGCTCATGGGCCTTATGCTTTATATAATAAGCAGCAAATCTTGAAACGTATTTTTCAAGCTTTTCTTCACTTGCAGCTTCTATTATTTCAGACGTATCATCAGAGAGAATGTTTAAATCCTTAAGTGGAATCCTTAAGGGCATAAATCTAATTACAATATCTCCAGTATGTTTATCAAAGATTATACTGTCTATACCTACATTTAATCCTTTTAAAACCATAATACCACCCATCTATTTAGTTTAAAAATAAATTAAAATTTTCAAATTAGTAATAAAATTAGATATGTTTCTATTGTATTTAATACTATTGATCTAAAATTAAGATGCATGCAGCTCTATTTTAGCATATATTACTAAAAAAGGAATTAAACTTAAAATTATATTTTAAGATGCTGTGTAATGTAATAATACTCATTTTAATTCTTTATTTTTTAGACAATTATAGGCAAATTCAAAAAGGTAAATTAGTATTTCAATTTGTTGCACTGACAATTGTTGCATAAACAACACATTTATATACTATAAAAACAATGTATAATATGCATATATTACAAATAAATCTTTTTTTATTTACAGATAAAACGTATTAAACATGCATTAAACTGATTATATATCTTATTCAACAGCTTTTAAGAGAATACAATCTCTTAAAATCACTTATACAACATTTTATCAAAATATAGATTTTAAATTGATCAAAAAAACATTAAAACTAATAAAGTGAATTTACCATGCATCACACTAAAAAACTACTGGAAAACAGATCAGATGATATCCCTCTAGGCGTATTCGTATCCATAATACATCGAACACGTATAGTTCATTTAAACAATGAAATGAAAGATTTAGAGCTTACTGCTGGGCAGATTCCATTTCTCATTCACCTGTCACATAAAGAGGGTATAACCCAAGATGACCTAGCAGTTCACTTACATATTGATAAAGGGACTGTTGCTCGCGCTTTAAAGAAACTTGAAGACAATGGATTTATATACCGTGAGATAAACCCTCAAAACCGTCGTAAATATCTTCTTTTTTTAACTGAAAAAGGAAGACAAATAGTACCCAAAATTTACCATATAGACAAAGAATGGGAAAAATCAGTCTGTTCAGACTTATCAGATACAGAATACCATCACTTAATCAATACATTACAAGCATTAGCTATGAAAAGCCTCCAAAAAGTACATAAAAATGGTGAAAAATAAAAATGAAATTCAATGATTCTCATAAAGAAGATAACATAGCCAAACGTATCTCTTTAATTACTGGAAACCCAAAAAAGGCAATCCGCAGCTTGGCAATGCCCATGATAGTATCCATGCTTCTTATGATGGCATATAACTTAGCTGACAGTATATGGGTGGCAGGACTCGGCTCAAATGCACTTGCTGCTTTAGGTTTCATCACCCCCGTCTTCATGATCATTGTAGGTATCGGTAACGGCCTCGGGGCTGGGGCAACCTCATTAATTGCAAGATGCATAGGTGCAGAGAATAAAAAAGGTGCAGATAATGCAGCTATACATTCCATGATCATGACCTTTATAGCTGCAGCTGTTTTGACCGTATTTATAGTTATTTTTCTTCCCAATATTCTCACAGCTATGGGGGCTGGTGAATCCCTTGGACTTGCAGTTCAATACGGCCAAATAGTATTTGGAGGATTAATATTCTTAATCCTCTCAAGTGTTGGTTCAGGTATTCTAAGGGCTGAAGGAGATGTTAAGCGAGCGATGTATGCAATGGCTGCAACTGCGATTATGAACACAGTTCTTGACCCGATATTCATTTACTCCCTTGGAATGGGAGTTGCAGGAGCTGCATGGGCAACAGTGATATCTTCAGGTATTTCATCAGCACTGATACTTTACTGGCTGCTTGTAAAACGTGACACTTACATATCACTATCACTAAAAGATTTCAAACCAAATTTCAAAGTTATAAAAGACATTTTAGGGGTTGGAATGCCTGCAAGCGCGGAATTTGTCATCATGTCAGTTCTCGGTGTAATTTTAAATATTATACTGGTTATAACCGGAGGAACTAACGCAGTTGCAGTGTACACTGCAGGCTGGAGAGTAGTAAACATCGCCATGATTCCAGCCATAGGAATAGGTACGGCCGCAATAACAGTAGCAGCAGCCGCATATGGTGCTAAAAAATACGAAAATGTTTCTACTGCGCTTAATTACTCCATAAAATTAGGCGTTTCCATTGCAGTAGTTACCAGTATTTTTACCTACCTGTTTGCAACAAATATTTCAGGCATCTTTGCCTATTCATCCCAAAGTGCTTTTCTTGCACCTTCAATAGCCGCTTTCCTGCAGGTAATGTGTCTGTTCTATGTCATAGTGCCCCTTGGAATTACAGCAAGCTCAATATTCCAGGCAATGGGAAAAGGTACAACCTCCTTAATCCTGACTATAATTAGAGAAGTAGCATTTATCTCAGTATTTGCGTACTTGTTCTCCTTCGTTCTCGGTATCGGAGCACAAGGCGTATGGTGGGGAATTGTAGTGGGAGGTGCATGTGGATGCATATTAGCTTATATATGGGCACGTACCTATATCAACAGACTCAAAAAGAATTACTCTGGAGAAAAATCTTCAGGGGAGACATTTAAACTGGAAACAAGCGTAAAAGTGCCAACTATTCCGCAAAAGGATTAATTTAATCCTTTATTTTAATTTTTGAAAAAAACTAGAATCATCCAATTATTTTTTTAAAATCTTATATTCAGCAATATAAACACACAGGTTTTAAAATTAATGCTTAAAACCCGAAAATCAGGGATTTTCGACGGCTTTTTTCTAAAAAGGTTAAAAGGAGTTTATTCCTCGCTGCCGTTTTATCAACTTGCAAATATGCATCATCAGTAAGTTCCATTTTCATTATATGGCTTCAAAAGCCTCAGATATTCTTTAAATATTTTGTCCCTAAGATGATATTTGCCCCTCTCTTTTTTTATTATAAGATTTTTATCTAACATTGTTTTTAACCAGAATGATGGTTCTGATTTCAAATTTAATCCATTTTTAATTTCTTTGTATGATAAAACTTCTTTATCACTCTCCGCCATTAATCCAAGTATCTTTCTTTCTTCATTAGTTGCTTTTTCATACATTCCTCTGAACTCTCTTTGAGCTAATAGATTTAACGATCTTTGAAAGGAACGCTTAAAATCTTTAGCTTTAACTTTGCCGTTTACAGCACTTGCAAAACAGTTATATGCTATAACCTGCATGTAGTACGGAATTCCTTCAGATAGCCCATATATTAAACTTATAACTTCTTTATCAAATTCAACACCATCATTTTCTGCAGGTATAACAATAGCGTCCTTTAATTCTTTTTTAGACAGAGGTTTAAGTTCATATGGCTCAAATATCCTCACAGCAGAATCCAAATGATCCTGTATCTGTGAAAATATATCGTGTGCACCTGTTGCAACGAACATTATATTCATACCCTTAAGATTAAGTTCCACCAGTGCGTTCTGGAGTATGCTTAAAACCTTGTTTGGACCATTATCTGAAATTATCCTCTGGAGATCATCAAATAAAAGAATTAATACCGGATTTTCTCCTTTTAATTCATGATAAATTGTTTTTAATATTTTCTCAAGCGCTACAGAAGGGCTTGTAGCAGGTATTTTTCTTGATACTGTAAATCCCCCTGCAAGGGGAATGTTCACACCCAATGAAGTAATATTGTCCCAAAAATGTCCCTCACTGATTTTAAGTGTATCAGCACACTTGTCAATAATCAAACTGTAAATATCATTAAAATTTCCCTCTACAAGAGGAATACGTACTGTATATACTCCCTCAACATCATTTAACTGTTCTTCAAATTTAATTAATAAACAGGTCTTCCCAATACCCTTTGGGCCATAAATAAGTATGTGTCCTGCAGCTCCCGCCCTTGTAGATTCATAAATTTCCCTTAATTCATTAAGCTCGTTTTCTCTACCTGTAAAAAATGAAGGGAAAATACCTGTTCTCTTTCTAAATGGATTCATACATTTCACCACATAAACTTGCAAACATAGTGATAAACTATGATCCCTATGTTTTCTATGTTTACAAATCCAAAAATCACAGATTTTTGGATTTGTAACCGTAAAAAATTGGAAATTTTTTACATGTTTGCAAAGCAGAGATTTGTTACATGTTCAAAATTACTAATTTCCAAATTAATTCACTAAAATTTCGCCATACTCCATCACAAAAATTTACATAATTTCCCACATACCTTTTGGCTAAAAAATGAAGCCATATATAATCATTTGATGATTACGCTCTCATAAACAGCGCGCTTATTGAATAACCCTCAGATTAACCTTTTGAAAATAAAATATGCGAAATTCTCAAAAGGTAGTAGCATAATATATCATTATATTTGAGGAGTTAAGTGATTTAAGCAAGAGCATGTGAAAAGTAATAATAATTTACTGTCTATTTTAAAGTCTTTTTAAATAAAATTAAAAAAATAATTTTTAGATTAAGTTATTGTTGAAACAATAGTTTTTACAGCCTTATCTATTTCTTGTCGATCTTCTGATTGTTTACTTGAGTCCCAACCAGTATAGTCCCATGCCAATATACAATAGTACTTATTATTTTTATAGAAGAAATATTCATCCTGAATATCGCCAGAGTTACCGTCAGTGGTCCAGAATGTTTCAACCGTTGTCCCAGCTATTGTTCTATTTTGCCTTTTCAATATAAAAGTGGTATTATCAAGATGCAGTGCCTGATCATGTTTAGAATCAAATTTCTGTTTGCTCATTTCTATTACTCGAATACGGGGATAGCTTCCAGTCCAGATTACAGTACCTTCTCCAGGCATAGGATGTAATTCCCAACCTTCAGGCATTGAAAAATTAATATCATTATGGGATTGCTTTTCAGACTGCGTGTTACTGGTACAGCCAAATGTAGCTGTCACTAATAGAAGAATTCCTAAAATTAGAGCCCAATTTTTCATTTAATCTATGTTATATTATGTTAATACACAAATATATTATTTACTATACTAAAAATTTTGTTCTATAATTGGCAGTCTTATTTTTGGTAAAAAAATACAAACATATATCCAGTATACTCAGCATGTTACAAATTAAATTGAAATCAAAATATAATTAGCAATACTAAAACTAAAAAAGCAAAAATTGATGGTTTACCACATAAATAGCCACCATAACTTATTTATGTACCATTTTTTCCATATTCATGTTATCATAGGTTAACCGTTAACTCGCAAATTTCATAATAAGTTAAAATTATGATATTCTCATATTTTAGCCAAATAAAGGATCTTAAACTTTTATTTTAGTAGTTTAATATGAAGGATCGTATATGAACGATAATCATAAGCACTACCACCACAGATTGCTTGGATTTCCATATAGACCTTTAATATAGCCATTATATAGGTATTCTTCTAATTCTGCGGGGTTTCTTGGATTTATTTGGAATAAATTTATAGCACCATATATGGCCAGTAATGGCTATTGTTAAGCATATTGATAATTTTAGGCGTAATATTAGGTTAACCCCATAAATAAACTCTAAAATCCATTTATATTTAATATGTCATAATATAAACATATTTATGCATATACTCCGGTATACATATCAAAGTAAACTTATGTAAAACTATAAACTTGATTTGATATACAGTATCTTAATAGGAAGAAAAACTAAATATTACCTCTTCATTCACCCCATATTAATGTCAAAATCTCTATTTATCGTTATTATATACTTTCAATCAAAATTAGTACTTCAAAATTTATTAATTTACAGAGCACATGGAGAATACATTCTTTGCTTTTATAACATATAATTGCATTTATGAATGTAATCGTATGCACATATCAAAATAAATTTATGCGGAAAATATAAACTTAACTTTGGCATTACGACAAGGGAGCGGGAATCGATATCAATTTTACCTCCATTCCCCTTCATGACTACCCAACTTTTTGATTAATCAGATATTTCTGATTAATCAATTTTACCTATTTCAGCATTTTTAAATTAATTAAATATATTGGAGCAGGGAGTTTATTTTCCATTTATAGGCTGAATTACCAATATGTTAACAAATTTAGTTAGAACTTATCCTGTTTTAAAAAATGCCGAAATTAAGTTTCATAGAACCATTGTTCCTTTTTCCACGCCCAGTCACTCCATCTGGTGTTAACTTGTAGATAAATAAATGGAAATTCTCCCTTAACTCCCAATATTTTCTCAAGGAGGGACTTAACCAGTTATATTAAACCCACCACTTCTAATTATACCTACCAACTGTTCAAGTTTACCTAACAATGAATTAACATCAGTTAAAATCTGGTTTAGTTGTTGTCCAGTCGCATTTGTTTGTGTTATATTGGTAGTGTCATTTAAAACCGGTGCCAATAACTGTCCAATTATATCTCGTATCGCTGTACGATTAAATGTCTGGTTTGAAGACTGATTAGTCCCTGTTAAATTTGTACAGTTCAATGTCTGATTTGATATCGGCCCTGTTATATTTAGTGCACAATTAGCCTGATTTGATGCATTTTTCGGTGTTGAGTTAGTACTGTTTGAAATCGGTTTTGATATTTGGGCGGTACTTATGGGCTGTATTGAATTAATGATATTTGAAATCTGGCTTTTTTGCTGGCTTTTAGTCTGATCTTGGAACTCATCTGCTGCTACAGCTATACTAAAAACTGCAAATACAATAAGGAATATTGAAATCGTCAGCATTAGTTGTCTTCTAATATTTTCACCCCCATTATATTCAATTGATGTTAAAAAATAGCTGTCCACATAAATAATCCTTCTAAAATCATTTTACATAATTTAAAACCTTAAAAAAATAAATTAAGGTGTTAATATCCACTTAAACTACATGATGATTTTAAAAAGACTTATTATGTAAATGTACGACACTATTTTTTTTACAATGTTATTATGTTATTACTTACTATATTAATATTATTATGCATGTAAAATAAACCGTAATATACACAGATGTAAGCATGCATCAAAAAAAGCTCAAGATAATAAGACTTTAAAATATATTTTATCTACGTATAAACAACGTAACCTGTTTAGATATTTTAAACAAATCAATGCCACTAAAAACATATAAAAATAGACAAAAATAGTTAAAATATCCATTTATCCCAAACAGAATTTAATTGGAGTTACCTTAAAAATCAATTAAAAAGGATCAATTCGATTTTATTTACTAAAAAAATAAAGTTCTCCTTTTACCCAAAATATAGTACAAGCTCTATTTTAAGTAATTGAATCAAATATATCGTGTTTTATCAGGCATGTAATGACGCACCTGCCCATAAATTTCCAGCCCCTCTGCAGAAAGTACAGAAACAGCCCCATGGCCACTGCAAATTAAACAATTTTTACCTTGAATCGATAATTCCCCATTTAATTGAGATGCAAGTTTTAAAAGAGCATTTCGTTCCGTTTTAGCCTGTTTCCTATCCACATTTACAGAAGTCATGAGATTTTTTGCAAGGAGATTATACCTTTTTCTATCTTTACTTAAACTATCAAAGTTAATTAAAGAATCTGCCGTGAAAATAAGCCCCTCCGAGACACATATTAAAAAAATTTGCCCGTAAAGGTGCCCACCTAAACTTTCTAACACTTCAAATTCCATATCTCCAACTTTAAAGGTATGAATAACTGGAAAAAGCCCCCTCATTTTAATTACATTATCAGAAAATATTTCCACATCTATGGAAGAGTTAAATCTTGAAAAAAGGTTAATCAGCTTGGTATATACTTCTTCAAGGATACATTCTTCCACAGTAGATCCGTAAGCCCGGTTAGTTTTATTAATAATGTCTGATGTGCCTTTATGTAAAAATGATTTAACCCCATAAAAACCCCCGGCACCGCAGTGGTCTGCATCTGCATGAGTCATATAGATGCCTTTGAGATTTTTAAGATCAATTCCACAATGCTGGAATAACTTTAAAACGTCAGGATAGTAAATCCCATACCCCGAATCTATCATTATCATCTCTTCAGGAGCATTGATAACAAATACATTCCCTCCGCATGGAGGCTGGAAGCAGTAAAGCTGTGTTTCACTATTTAGATCTATCTTTTGAACATCAGCATAGAAGCCGTCACCAGAAGTATCTTTTAGTGTATTTCCTGTAAGCAGAATACTTTCAAATACCCTTTTAGGGTCTTCACCAAGACGCGTAAGCTCCTGGACGATGTGGTTAATATCACTAAGTAATTTAATTAAAAAATCATCCTCAGTATCTCCAATTATCTCCCTTAGTTTCTGGGCAAAAACTATATAAAATACAGTGTCATCTAATTTCTCGCCTTCAGTATCATATTCAATAATTTCAAGCAAGTAATGGGATTTTAAATTATCCAAAAGATCATCTACACTTGAAATTTTATCAAGAGTTATGCTAACAGTTAATTTATCGTGCCTGCTGCTTTTATCGTCAAAGTCTAAAAAACCAATATTTGCACCAGCAGATGTTATATAATTTAAAAACTCAAATAACGCCCCTGGAGAGTGCGGAAGTAAAATACTAAACTTCAAATAGTTTACAGGTTTAAGTGTTGTTTGCAGATAGCCTATTTCATCCAATTTATCTCTAATTTTTTCATATGATTGCTCGTCAGAAGTTATTTCGAAAAATACTACATTTGGATCGATTTTTCTGTTATAGTGAATTCGGTGAATATTGCCGTTGTAGTTCTTTGCTATTTCTGCAGCTTTATGAAGAGCACCGGGCTCATTTGGCATTTTAGCTATAAAAGAAAACTTTTTCATTTTCCCACCAATATTTTTTAACTGTATCCAATTATTGTTTATTCTTCCACCAGTATTAATCAGTTTGCAATAATCCCCACAACTATTTTTAAAATGAACATTATTAGTAAGTGATTTGTCTATAAATCATCCTATACTATTTTGAAAATGTATTTAAAATGAATATATCGATATTAATTTTTAAATAAAAAAATATAAATCTATTCTATATTCTTAAAAGCCACTGGAATTCTCTATCAAGCTGTTATTAATTTTATATCCTTTGGATCGAATATTAAACGGAATTTCACGGTAGATACCCTGAAGATTCCCCCTCAGATTCTCTAAAGATTCTGGATCCTTAGAAAATAAAAGGATTCCGCCGCCCCCACCAGCACCTAAGGGAAAAATTGTACAGTTATGCGATTCAGCACGTTCTAATAAATCTATAGAACCTTCCATATAATCGTTACAGAGTTTTGTTCGTATTTTACGATATCTCACTATAGAATCTAAAACATGACCCCATTTCTGCAACCTTAAGCCTTCACGAAACCTGTAAGCTACTTCCATTTTCATAAAATGATGCTTATAACCTTTTTTAGCCCGCAGGGCATTTCGCCATGCCAAATTAACTGCAGTACTAAGCCGCGGCCTGCCTGAATGAAAAATAGCTATCCTGTCTTTTAGATGATGGTAATCTTGAGGCGGTATCAATTCAAACCGCAAGGAAGAGCCGTATCCAGTATCAGGGCGTCCTGGTATGCCCCATGGAAACCAGACATAATCAGTAATTCCTCCAAAAAGAACATTGGACTGTTCCTGAGTTCCTGTAATGCTTACACCCAAATCCTGTTCAATACGAGAAGCCAAAGAGATCAATTGAATTTTGCTAAAAGGCCTTCCTGCCAGCTCGTTTGCAAGTATGCACGCACCAGTAGCTGCAGCAGACGATCCTCCAAGCCCCGAAGACTGCAGACCTTCTTTTAAATTTTTCAAAACAAACATGACCCCTGAAAGATCGAATATTTCCAATATTTTAAGCAGCCAGTTCTCTTTTATAGGAACAACTTCTCCAGGCGAGGCAGAGACTTCTGTTTTATATTCAACAGATTTTACCCCTATAAGACAGGGATCAAAAGGATGGGCTTCAACTCGAGTTCCAGTATCAATAGTTATGCCAACCGTTCTTGGAAGGTTACAGGTCCATTTTGCTGCAGGATCACCCTGTTCAGGTACAGCAGGTAATTTCCAAAACGCCTGCTGAAATTCGCTTAAATCCAAACTAGATCCTGGACCATCAATCCTGTGATATGCAGTAACTTCAGGCAGAGCTCCTTTTTTCTCTGCTGCTTTTAAAGAATCATGAAGCTGAATAGTCATTCGTCTCTTAACCTTACATTATTAAAAAACTATTATTTCAATATTACGATTAAATCTTTAAAAAAACATAAATCAAGTATTTACAAAATCAGTATAAAAATATAGCGTATTTTTAAAATTAAAAGAATTTAAAATATACAACAAATTTTTGACACAGATGAATCTTATTTTCAAATTAGATCAAACATCAAAGTTTATTTTACCATTCTTCACTCTTAGTTTTGAACGTATGGAATCATTTATGAACATAAGCCTCTGCATATATCTTAAAATTAAAAAATGATTTATGTTGGAGATATATACTTTATTCTGGGTTGTGCAACAGAGAGGGAATTAACAGCCCAGTTACCCCTTATCCCTCTCTGATGTTATTAAATTTAATTGTATTACCTGTGCAAAATAATTCTTTTTAAATATAGTATATTTTCAAAGGTTTTAAAGTATATTACATTAATACAGCCAATCTATTCCCGTAAAATACAAAAATTAGTTATATTTCACTATTTCATAATTAACTCCCTGATCTGTCACATTAACTAAAACGTAATGGTAAAAATAATTTTGAGTACTGTTACTGCCATTAACGACTGGTTTACTTAAGGGTGATCCTGCCCCACCAGTTATTATAAATGGTGTTTTACCCCATACTCCGCGGAAATAGCCATGGATATGAGATGTAAAAAGCATGGTAACATTATACTCATCAAAAAGGCCATTAAGAGTTTTTGCAGTGGTTACGTTATCCAAGCTGCGGCCTTCACCTGCAGCATTATATCTTGGATCATAAAGTGGGATGTGCATAAATACAAATCTGTATCTGTAATTCTGGCTCTTTTTAAGCTCATTTTTCAGCCAGTTCATCTGAGTATTATTAATATCAGATTTTGCATCGTCTAAAACTATGAAATAACTATTTTTCTCTGTAAATGAATAATACGGGTTTCCAAATGTGTTAATGTAAACAGATTCATTTTTATTCTTATAAAGATCATGATTACCGATATTAGTTAATGCGGGTGCTTTTAATTGTTTTATATCAATTAAAAAATATCCAAACTGTATTGTAGTTCCTGAAGTAGTTAGATCTCCATTATCTATAGAAAAAAGCACATTTTTTCCATTCAAACTCTGTATTAAATGTTCAAATCTTCCATTAGAGTTCGCACTATCCCCATATACTGCAAATGAATAATTACTTTCATTATTATTAATTTTTTGAAGCTCTTGATAATTCCAGTTAGAATTCTGATTATCGACAGTTATCAAATAGCAATACGAAATTAAACCATAAATTAATATTAAAACTAAAATTAAACCCCAGTATTTCTTAGACATAAAACATCCTGCTATTTTTAATATAATATATAGTTATATTATAAAAAAATATCTGGTTGCTGATTTTGTGATGACAAAAATGTGTAAAAGTTAATTTGGCTTCAAAATGCTAAAAGTACTTTAATTTCTAAGTTATGATCCTAAAGAATCGAAATATAGTGTTTCAAAAAACACCATATTCAGTTTACGATTTAAACTTGAGACCATCAACAGCCGACACAAATTCATCAGCATGCTCCTTAGTAAAGCCATAGGAATCATTTATGTAAGTTTCATATACTACAGCCGGAATTCCTGCTTTAATTAAAGGAATTGTAACATATTTTGGGCTTGTCTGTGAAGTGGGATTATAATAAATCATCCATGGTATCTTACTTTTAATTTCAAGTGCAATTGATTTTGATCCATCCTCATTTTGAGGGGCAAATATAAACCTTTTTTCCTGATAATTTCCACGGTTAGAATGTACATCAACGGCAAGATCAAAATTCTGGCCAGTGATATCTGGAACCACGTACTGGTTAGCTAATAACTGACCGTTCATCCTGCCTTTATCGTAATCTGCTGCATCCTTTGTAACGACAATTTTATAGACATAGTAGCAGTAGTTTAAAGATTTATTTTTGGTTTCAATTGTCTCGCGGACTGCTTTGTGAGATTCAGATTCTAACGGGTGAACTCCAGTGATATAAGCTATTTTAATTGGAGAATCTTTGTTGCCGTAAGGTCCTTCTTTTACAACATAACCAAGTTCATTACTTCCTAAAACACCATTATCACTTGAAGATGTAATTGATGCAGAAATATCATTATTTGGAAAGTAGTGAGATGAAATAAGGAAACTTACTGAAAATATAATTGCCAGCATTACTAAAATGCCAGCTGTTAATTTTTTATTCATTGAAACCACTGTTTTAAATTGAAATTCCCGAAGGTAGTTCCCCCGTAGCCTGGTATTCTGTTAAAACTTTTGTAAATGCTTTGAGAGTCATATCTGGATTTAAATCTGAGGATCCTGCAGATTTTATGCCGGTATGATTAGGTGCTCTTCCATTAGCATCCATCCAAGTGTAAGTTCTATCCGCCATATCTACATATTCGTCTTTAGTGATAGATGCACTATTTAAATTACCACAAGGATCAGCAGCATCTCCAAATGTTTTAATAGGAATATTACCCGTTTTACCACTATTTAACATCACAATAGCCCTGGCTAATATATAAAGACATTGACTTTTATCTAGAGTTACTCCATGATATTGTACGTTTTCACCGTTTCCATCTTTTTTAGCTATTTCAGCAGCCAGATTAGGAGTCTCAGAGAGTGGGAATCCAGTACTTTGAGAGATCATACTATTTTGAGTTTGTGAAGAATTAGAAGTCGCTCCAAAGCCTTGAAATATATACCCTGCAGCTATTCCAAGTCCAGCAACTAAAACTATACAGATCACAATAAGAAATTTAACAGGGACCCCTGCATTCTCTTTGGTTATTTCTGAATCATCATTTAAGTTAATCCCACATTTTTCACAGAATTCAGCATCTTCATCATTTTTTGTGCCGCATTTTGGACAAAACATTCAAACACCTTCTATTATCAAACCTTTTTTCATATTACTCATTCCTTCAATAATTAGGGGCTAATCACAAAGCAATTATGGCATTATTAAAAACTTACAAATCCTCCCTGAAAAACCCATTAACAGTTTTAAAACAGAATACTCTTTTATTTTTCCAGTGGGTGATATCCTGTTCCATTACATTTAGGGCATTTACCTGTTCCATTACAAACGGGACAAAGAGTATCACCAAAAATGATGCCTTTCCCTTCACAACCAAAGCAAACCCCAGTTTTTCCACACCAATGACAAGGGTAAAGCTTTTCATTGTTACTACTTGATGATTTACTAAGGCTGGAACTAACTGAACTGGAATTATCCGAACTGGAATTATCTACGCTAGAATTATCTGAACTGGAATCATTTGAACTGGAAACTGGTTGTTGGTAAGTCCCAGAAGAATTAGAAGTCACTCCAAAGCCATGAAATATATATCCTGCAGATATTCCAAGCCCAGCAACTAAAACTATACAGATCACAATAAGAAATTTAACAGGCGAACCTGCATTCTTTTTGATTATTTCTGAATTATTATTTAAGTTAATTCCACATTTTTTACAGAATTCAGCGTCTTCCTTATTTTCTGCGCCGCATTTTGGACAAAACATTCAAAACACCTTCCTTGATTAAACTTTCTTCATTATTCCTTCCTTCAATAATTATTATAGAACCTATTACTATGCTGATTGTCAAAAGCCTTCAAATTCTCACTGTAAGGCCCTTTAACAGTTATTAAAACAGAATATTTTTTTACTGTTCTTAAACTTTAAATACATCTTTATATCCTGTCCCATCACAATTTGGGCATTTCCCAGTTCCACCACACCACATACAGTCGGTTCTTTCACTACCATTATAATTGAGAGTATATCCTTTTCCATAACAGTGAGGGCAGCTACCAGTTCCATCACAGTATCCACACGTTCTTTTATCATCACCACTTGATGACTCACCCGAGCTAGAACTATCTAAACTGGGACTGTCTGAATTAGAACTAACTGAATTGGAACTGTCTGGATTTGAACCATTTGAACTGGAATCGTTTGAACTGGAATCTAATTGTTGATAATTTCCAGAAGAATTAGAAGTCGATCCGGGATTCAATATGTACCCTGCAGCTATTCCAAGTCCCGCAACTAAAATTACGCAGATTACTATAAGAAATTTAACAGGCGAACCTGCATTTTTTTTGGTTATTTTCGAAGCAGCATTTAGGTTATTTCCACATTTTTCACAGAATTTAGCATTTTCCTTATTTTTTGTGCCGCATTTAGGACAAAACATTCAAAACACCTTCTTTATTGATCAAACCCTTTTTCAGATTTTGTCATTTTCAATAAATTAAGGGGTTAATTAAATAGAGTAATTAGGATATTATTAAAAACTTACAAACACTCACTGCAAAACCATTAATCTTTATCACTGTTAATATAATTTGAGCATGTAAAATAGAAAAATTGTTATAAAAAAATTTTAAAGTTATTATATGGCTATTCTACTTTGAAAATACTATTAACAGTATCAAAGAACCAAAAACTAAAATTTTTGTTATTAAAGCCTCTTTCTACTTCAATTAATTATCCCCTAATTTTTTTATAAATGTAGTTTTGATATATATAATTTTCTAAGTTTCTTTTTTGTCCCTGAGAGTTTCTAAAGGGTTAAATTTGCGTTATGCACTATTATTAAGATTATTAATGCTAAAAATATGGATATTACACCATTTTTTAAGTTTATAGAGATATATATTTTATATTTATTTATTTATTAGTCTTTAATTCTTTAATTTTATAAAAAAAGCATTATAATTTCATTAAAACGTTCATGGATGCTTTTATAGCTCCATATACGTCTGTAACCATTTCTGGATTAATAGTGAATATTTCTCCATACACAATTTTATTTTTTGGTCAAGTACTTTGTTTTCTCATCCCATATATTCATTAGATTGTTTTAAATCAAATCATTTAGCTTCCAAAACGATATTTTAGCCATATTAATAATACTGCGCGGATAACCATTATCATTTAGGAAATTAGAATTTATTTCAGATTCATTTAATCATTGAATTTCGGGCATAGGAATGTTGATTATCCAAAACCAACCTAAATATTCTAATTTCATTAAAGAGACTGGATACATTCTTAAAAAAAAAATATCAAAAGGGCGAATTTAATGATATGAGTATAGACAAATTTCTTAAAGGGTTGCTAAAGTGGTAAAAAATTTTGACTACAAACTTGTGTTAACATGTGCCTGCATCTCCAGAAATTTACCGAAATGACGGACTGTTATATCTAAAGCGTGCTTTTCAGCCTTGTTAAGTTTGATCACAGGATTTAAATCCATTATAATTCTATTCTTTTTGAACATGCGCTTCCATGTACCTATAATCTGGCCATCTAAGGCTATCGTTGGATACATGATATTTTCGATACCTGTCTTTTTAGATTGTATATGTTCAAGTGATGCGCTCCGGTCTTTATAGCCAACAATGTATTCATCAAAGCTCGGCAGTAAATGAGCTGTTGGGGAACTAAATCCTATACCTTGTTTTGATGGAAAATACCAGTAAGTTTTACCTTCAATTGTTTCTGATTTGAGGGATGATTCTGCAGCCTCTAGACCGATTTTTGCATCTTTTGTTAGGAGTCCAGACCACCATGTGAAATCTTGAAGTGTGGCAGGGCCGTGACTTGTGAAGTACCTCATGGCCAGCTCAGCCAGTGATTCATGACGGGTTAAAGTTTTAGTTTCTGGTAATTCGGCCATTGAAATAAAAATAGGGTTATTATTGCTGTGCATGCCTCCTTGACAAATAATGCCGTCAAGAGATGCCCTCTGCAGCATGTAAGGTGCACGCTGTCCTTCTGTAGAGATACCATTTTTCTGGAGAATAACTAGCAACTCTCTACGGTTTAACTGGTTTCCGTCCTGCAGTGCATTTTTAATCACTTCATTACTTCGTTTAAGGGTTTTTTCATCGAGTTCAAGTTCTCTATACCGTCGGGCATTCCTTGCGATAATCCGAGGGGCTAAAAGTTCAAGCATCCAGCGGATATCTGAGGCTGTAACAAAATGAAGTGTCCCGCGCATTGCCCATGTTCGGACAATCTTTTTCTCAGCGAGTGTTTGTTCAATATCTGCATCAGTACTTTCTTTTATGCGCTGGCCAACAGCCCATTTTGCACCAGGAAAATCCTGGGCTTGGACGCCCCCAAACCATGCTACCACTTCTTCTGGTCTTTTGAATCTCGAATGAGCAAGTTGCTGACTGTAAAGGCGCATTATAGCGATATCAGAATATTCCATGATTTCATCTCTATTTTTCAGGTTTTTTGAACTGATATATTTAATTATATACATAATAATTAAAAAAAATATCCCTTTTGTTTCCCTATTCAATATTAAACCGTTTTAAAGTTAAATGATACAAAAAGTAAGAACATATGAAGTTAACTGTTTTAGAGTAAAACAAAAGACAAATAAAAATTTTTAGATAAAAAATAAGGATTATTAATCAGATTTAACGACTTTATGGTTCACATCGTAAGAAGATGAATATTCCGGATTTAAAGGAATTCTGTAACCGCAGGACCTGCAAACCATGTGATCATCCTGTGGCAACATTGCCATATCGCATTCTGGGCAGAACTTCATGAAGATACATCTTTGATACTCATATATAAAATTTACCGAATTTTAAAATAAAATCATGTTTTAAGCTATAGCTCTTTCTATTTCATTAAGATATACAATAATTGGCTCTCCGATCACTCCTGCATCCTTCATTTTGTTTTTTTCATCTTCAGAGTCAAAAAACTTCCGCGCATTGTCCATGGTATCCCACTGGTAAAATAGAATAATCTCATTGGCATATTCATTGTTACGATTAATGAACGATTCCTTAGATCCATGAGTTCTACGGTTTGCAGTATCGTCATTGTAAAAACGCCACCACACATCATAATCTTCAACCTGATATACTACCATTAAGCATGAATTCACCCCATCGTAATTTTAAGTAATAATATATTGTTAGTATATGTTATACTTGAAATACATTTAAATAAAAGTGGTTTAAAGCCGGAAATTAGCTTAAAAGATATATTAAAAGAAATTATTGATAAAAAAGGATAAAAAAATAAAATTTAAGTGAATAACATGAGGGCTTTGATATTAAAAACATGTTTCTTGATTTGATAACACCAAAAATATTCAGTAATCTGTTAAATCCAGTACCAAACATCTATTTTATATTTCCAATCAATTTATCTGCAAATGACCGGATTAAATCATACTGAACCAATTTATTCCTCCAACTTCTAGGAATCCCACTTTCTCCATAATAAGCACCTGCAATCTGGCCGTAAACTGCACCGGTTGTATCAGCATCATTCCCTAAATTAACAGCAAGCAGACAACCGTCTTTAAAGTTATCACTGTTGTAGAAAGCCCATAAAGCTGCTTCTAAGGATTTTACCACATAGCCGCTTCCAGCTATTTCGGGAGGATTTTTATGCTTAAATGAGCCGCATGCAATTTCGTCAATTTCTAGAGCTAATTTATATGTATCCCAGTATCCCAGAATTGGACTGTACCTGCAAGAGAGTATTTTCTCATTGGAATGCCCAATTATTGCGCCAATAATTAGTTCAGCCATGTATTTGCAAGCATCTACAGTTAAGATATGGCCATGTGTTGTTCTTGAACTTTCCCCTGCCATAGTAACTGCTTCCTCTGGACTTGAAAAATAAAAAATTGGAACTGGAGCTAAACGCATTACAGAGCCGTTTCCAGCAGAGCGTTCATAGGTTGGGCCGCAATAAGGTTGTGATGTGTCTTCAAATTTATGTAAAGCTTCTCTTGTAGTGTTTCCAATGTCAAAACATTTGCCGTTGACGCTTAAATGTCCTTCACGGTACCACCTATTGTATCTTTCAAGCTGGTCTAATGGGTCGAATCCCTTCTTTTCAATCAAACTTTCAGCCAGACATAAAGCCATACTGGTATCATCAGTCCATTCCCCCGGTTTTAAATTAAATGAACCGCCGCCGATCATGTCTTCGACTGGTTTAAATGTCCCTGGAGATTTAAATTCTAATGGAACACCCAATGCATCGCCTACTGCAAGCCCAATTAAACTACCTCTGACTTTGTCAATTATTTCATCCCTTATTTCTTTTATTCTGCTTATTATGCAGATGATCGTTTTATTATCAATATTTGGTGCAATAACACCGTAATTGAACCTTTCAGAGCGGACCAGGGTCGTTAAAAGTTTTTGAATGCAGTGAATATCTGCAGTTTTAATAAAATCATGATTTTCAAAATATTTTTGTGCTTCAATGCTCCATTTACACCAATCAAAGGGAGCTATAAAATTCTCACTGTATAAATCTGAGATAAATTGATTTATTTTATCTGAATACACGTAAGGATCCAGGGATAGTCCCGAATCTATTTTGTAGAATTCATTTTCAGTTTTAAAATAAGGTAAATATTCCAAAATTTTGTTAATACTGCTTATATCTGGCAATTTGATTTCATTACGCATACAACCACAGATACTTTAAATTTTTAGTCAATTTTCCGTAATATCCATTATAATTATAACTTTAGATAAGGTTTCATAAAATATGCCCCTAATTTAACTGTGTAAACGTTAAGTATAAACTAAAATAGACTAAATTATTATAAATAAATTAGATAAGTATTCTATCTGAAAAACATCTTACTGGCTTAAAATTAAAGATATTAAATTGAAAAAGAAGCATAAGTGCTGTATCTAATCTTATTCCAGTTTCACGTCTTGTTCATGGCCATAAACCAGAAAAGGCTGTAGAACTGGGAAAATTAATTTTTTATTTGATTAAACCAAAAATACAGAACCATAGTATCCATAAATTATTATGCGATATAAAAATTAAATGAGTATAAAAGCTAATTATAAATCGATTACTTTTAAAATAAAGTATAAAAACTCATTATAGATAAAATAGGTACTTAAAAATGAATTTATGCAGTTTTCTTTTCTTTTATTACAAAGCAGCAGCGGTCATCGCCTTTTGCGTAACATTTAACTTCATCGGCATCAACAGCATGGCCAAAATGTCTTGAAAAAATCGCCTCAAGCAGTCCAGAATCAAATGCACATGCAGACCTCCCAATTTTAGGCAGATCTTCACATTCAAAACAGTCAAATGCATTTATAACAAGGGGTTCCATGCTTTCAACTTCAACCCGCCCCAACTTATTCCTCTGCCAGAACTCTGCAATATTTCCAACGAATTTATCCATATCCTGTGATTTTAGGTCCGTATAAACTGTCTCCCCAACTTTAATACCTGCCTGATGAAGCAGAGGATCAATATTAATGCCTTCTTTTAACAGGGCAACTCTTATGGTCCTAAACATCAGCCTGAAGAATTCAAATGGATCTTTATAATCAGACATTCCACCAAAGTAAAGTTCTGCACCTTCTTCAAGCTCTTTTACAGGTGAAACATCCCCTAAATGCTGTGATTTGATGAAAAATATTTTTCTACGGCGGTCTTCTGGGTCTGGTTTGAAATCGATTATTCCATCATCTACAAGTGCCTGGAGGTGTTCTGAAACTGTAGATTTGGATTTACCTGTGTTTTCTACAATGCGGTCAAAGCTCATCTCATTTTTCTCAAGCAGAGATAATATCTGGGATTTCATAGGGCTTTTTATGACATTTATTCCCTCAGGGGTTGAAAATAATTTCACGCCCGTTTTCTTCTGTCTTTTCTGAATTTTCTTATCCATTACCAATCACGTCTAGGAGTATAGTTTTCATTATATATAACTTAGTTCGGGCAGGACAATACGTTCTGGAAACTATACATAGTTAATATGAAAACATAGTTTGAGATGTATACACAGCTATTAAATGGCCATTTGATTAAGAAATTTTTGCAAGCTCTTAAAAAAACACAAAAATACGAATTTAAAGAGTTGAGCGCCGAAGAATTCCTTACAGAGTTACAAAAATAGTAAAAAGACATGCTTAAAACAAATATATTTATATCAGTTCTATAATTAGAACAGTTTAACCTGTAACACTTGGCAAATTGAAAAATTAAAATTTATATAAAATTAAACTTTACCCAATAATTCTATAAATTCATCTCTAAAAATTCCAGCTCGCTTTAATATGTTCATCAATGTTCCCTTACTCACTTTACCATGAGGAACTGTAACTACAAACCTCACACTCTCTTTTTTGAGGTTAATGTGACTCCTTTTCCAGATTTCGTCTTTGAGCGGATTTCAAAACCTTTGTATAAAAGAACCTTAACAACTTTGTTTTGAGGGATGGACAGAGGTAATCTTCTATTTGGTACTGGCTATGCCCTGAAAATTTTTGTTATCTATACAAATATCCACTTCAATATAATCAAAATCAGGGAGTTCCTCTTCACCATATTCCAGATATAACTCTTTTGCTTTTTGAAGCACCTCTTTAGGCTTATAATCCGGTATTTTGTTATGATAAACTTTTTCAAAGTCTTTATCTTCTATAAAAGTTTTTAAAGCAATTTTAACATCATTCACTGCTTCATCTGGATTATGTCCCTGACCTGCAACAAAAAAAAGAGGGCATTCTGCCACAAATATACTGCCTTCTTGATGAATAAGCACTGGCAACCTATACTTTCTGGTCATTGCTAATAACTCCACAATCCGCCTCCGAGTAAAACCTCATCTAAATAACTACAATTAAGTAGTTTACAGTTTGGTAGATTTTTGTATATGATATACAGTAGTGTACAATGATATAAATAATTGCTTATTTTTAATAACAATGAATGATCCATAGTCAATTGATGTGAAAAAGGAAATGTTGACGCGTAAAATGGCGCGAAAAAGGTTCACCTGAACCTTTTAAGCAAACTGTCAGCTTCTTTTAAGAGACCTTTACCTGCGGTTGTAGCTTCTTTAAGGATCTTATCCACCTCATCTTCAGGTTTCCTTTCCTTTGAAATTTTTGGCCTGATTGGGGTTCCGCATTCTTTGCAGAATTTAGTGCCAGCTGGAAACTTTTTATGGCATTTAGGGCAGACTACCTCTTCTGAGACTTTTTCAATTTTAGGTTTAGCCCTTGACTCGGCCCCGACCTTTGTACCGCACTCCATACAAAACTTCGTGCCTTCAGGTAACTCGGCAGAACAGCTTGGACATTTCAGCCCTTCAGGCTCCATTTTACTACCACATTCAGTACAAAACTTAACATTTTCTGCAACTTGAGCTCCACAGTTTGAACATTCTTTTGTCACTATACAACCTCCACATGGTAAAAATACTTAATTCCATATTTAAATTGAATATTTATTTGAATATTGGTTTAATAAGTATACATTATTATGGTTTATGGTTATGGGTGTAACCTATTGGAAAATGAGGAAGTATAAGACTTTGAGGTTTGAAATGAGAAGATTGAAGTTATTTATCCCAACTTAATAGATTTATAGATATTTAAAACAATGCGTTTTATAAACTCACAATACACTGATTTGATTTCTTTTTGACAAACGCGTGAATTTCACAAAAGAATAATTTTTTGCATTTCAAATATTTTTCTGTTATATACTTACAGAATATACAGATATCACTATATTCTGTACATACGGTTACAGAGTCAAAAAAAACATAAAAACAAAGAATACATCAATAAACGAGAAGGAATTGTCTCCAAATACGGAAAAAAGATTGGAAGAGCCACTTTTATCATTGAAGCTAAAAAAACAGATGAAATACTGAAATTGTTTGATGAGAAACGAGTGAAATATAGTCTGACTAAAATATGGATATAGATGTGAATATATAGAACTATACCAATTTAATCAAAAAAATAACATTAAATTGATTTATGCTTATTTAAAGCTATTTCAACAGTATTGGCCAATTCTTCATCATCGTAAGGTTTAAGTATGTAAGCACAAGATTTGGTTGATTTTATTGCATCTAATGTCTCTTTATCAGCACAGCCTGTAAGAAATATAGTATGTACATCCATTACTTCACTTATTTTTATAGCTGTTTTTACACCGTCATCTTCTCCTTTTAACTTAACATCCATTAATATCAGGTCAGGTTGTATTTTCTGTGCTTTTTCTACCACATCTTCACTTGAAAAGATTGCATAAGATTGATATCCCCTTGATTGTAGTATTTGCATGATTTCCAGTGATATGATACCCTCATCTTCAACTATGAGGATTTTTGCTTCAGTCAAACTATCAAACCTTCAATGAATTAAAAAATAAAGGGAATAAATTTTAGAATCATTATTCCCATGAAAATACCCATCCACTTACTATACCATATCCTTCAGTTGTGGATTGACTTAATTTAGTTTCACCATCCCTTACAATCACTGCTGAAAGCTTTCCAGAGCCTCCATTATTTTTTTGAGCATTTATATAAACGTCTTTCCCTTTGTAAGGAGTAAGGTCAAATCTTTTAGTTCCGCTTCCATCAAAGTTAATTTCTTCTTCGTTGTTTCCTGATTGGACGGTTATAGATCCATCCCATGAACCACCAGAATATGAAACTTCAACGTAATCCTGCGAAGCAGATGCTGTTGGTTGTGAAGTTGTTGAACTGGTATTTGAAGCTACAGGCTGTGTTGTAGTTGTTGGCTGTACGTCACTTGATTGTGTAGTAGTGGTTGTCTTATCTGGAGACATCATTGCACTAAGTCCAATTACCAGTAAAATACCTAAACAGCAAACTCCAATTATACCTATTGCCGCTTTAGCTCCGGTACCCTGTTTTTTCCACCATCCTTTAGTTCCACTGCTTCCATTAATATTTTCATCAGGATTTCTAATCCCTTCCCTTTTTTCTTCAAGTTTTTTACCAATATCATCATTTGATACCATTTAATCACCTTAATGTTCTAAATAATCCGTCTAATGTCTTAATATTATTTGCAATGCCATTATAAAGAGAAATACTCCAATAACACACATACAAACAGAAGCAATTAAATATGCATGAGCTCTGGTTCTGTAATCCCCATTAAGCATATAATCACTCTTTTTAACTAATCAATGCAAATTTAATTGCTTTAGCCATAATAGATAGCCCAATGCCTGCTAAAAGGCCAGTTGAAAATCTTAAAGTGTTATTGCTTTCCCTATAATGTAAAAACTGAGTGATACCATCGAGAAATGTTGGAGTTATCAATAAAATGGCTAGAATTGATGTAAATGTTGAATATTGTACTGCTATGAAGTATACGGCTACAAAATATGAAAATGCACCAATATATATCCCTGTACACCGTGAACAAACTGGAAAATATGTATTTCTTATTTTAAATGTTCTTTCAGGCATTCTATGGCAAAAAAATTTGCTTAAATTATCTACTTCAATTAAACCTGCCTCCTTAATTTGAGTTCAATTATGTATCTTGTCATGACTACTATATAAGTGTATATGTTTAACATTTACAAATATAATTTTAAATAGTAAAAGTAGAATAAATATATGATTTTTATATATCAATAAATATTAATATTTATTAAACATACAAAGAATGTATAATTGTAGAAATTTTAAATGCCACATGTTCAATAGAGAAATTAAATCCAGAAAAGTATATTAAGCCTTAAAATAGAGGACTTAAACAATGATAAAAAGTATTTACATTTCTACCTTGAATATAGGAGTGTGATGTAATGGATAATACATTAATCTCCACTATCTATTCGATAGAACCTGTGATGTTCTGTATTACACAATTTTCACCGCAAAAAATAGTTCTGCTCAGGGAAGAAGATTCAGACAGTAAGCAGCGTGAAGCAGAAAGAATGCTTAAAGAAACTGTTGGAAAAGTTGTGGAAATAGAAACACGAATAACCAGTCTTTATGATGTTGTAAAAATTGCAGAAGACACTGCAGAAGCAATTGAATATGAACATGCACATGAAAGAAAAATAATTGTGAATGTGAGCGGAGGAAGGAAACCACAGGCTCTTGGAGCTCTTTTTGGATGCTACGCACGGCAAGACAGCGTAGATCGCATTGTTTATGTCACAGAAGAAGACAAAACAGTCATAGATCTCCCCATTCTAAACTTCGGAATTTCAGCAACAAAAAGGATGATACTTGAAGAACTGACTAAAAACGGAATATCTGTGCAAAATTTAGCAGTTAAAGTCGGGATAAGCAGAGGGATGACCTACAACCACATAAGAGAATTAAGAGTGATGGGTTTTATAGACAAGGATAAGTTAGAGATAACTACTGCAGGGAAACTAGCGATTATCTAATTGACAGAAATATCTTAGCACATTAAATGTGGTGAGAGAGATGTCAAGAAAATTAGAAGATAAAGAAATTAAAGCTGCCTATGAAATTTTAAAGGCCGAAAAATCGGGAATGTATACTATTATTTTTAGAGATAAATTAGGAGACATCATCAAAGAAGATGAAGATGATATTTTACTGGATATTGAAGAAAAACTAATTGTAGATGGCTGGGTTTTTCAAGACATTAAAAGCAGACTTTTAACACCTACGGCCAAGCTTTTAAACCATTACAAATAATGGATTAAGATTTCTTTATTATGGAACTGTAGGAAATCTTGACGTGGTTTCAGACCTATTACAGAACGTTTTAAAGTCACACGCATCACAAGTCCGTTTATCAGGATTCGGATTCCATGAAGATTTAATTCCTTTTCCATTGACCTCACATATAATACTGTTTTCAATTTCAGCCACTACCTGGTCAAATTCATTGAGGGAATTGTTAACTGAACTATTTTCTACTTGAATAATTCTTATAGATCTCTTATTCTTGAAAGCTTCAGATATAAGAGGAGGATTAGACCTTGCATTCCACTGAAGTATCTTCATTAAATCATTTTCAGGCGGCATTATATCAGTGCTTCTTTCTTCAACTTCCTTTTTAAGTTCCTTTAGGTCCTCTTTAAAGAGTGAAAGTTCGTTAAGATAAAATAAAACACCTGTCAAAACGGGACGAGACTCTGGCTGCATTGAACGGAGCCATGCATAAGTTAAAACCTGCCAGTTATGATGCTGCCAGGAAGGTGAGTTAACAGGAGGCCTTTTCATACCTTTATAATCTACTATAATTTCATATTCAGGATAATCTAGCGCATCTATTTTCTCTTTAAACAGTGGGTCTTGATGAAGATATTTCAAAATTAAATTCTTTGAAGATGCTTCTTCCAGTTTAACTGAACTTAAAACATCTATTATCCCTGTAACTCCATAATAATTTGAACGACTTACACCTTTTTTATATCCAGGCATGTCCCTGATACCCTTAAGTTTTACTTCTGCATCGTCAATTAAAGGGAAAAGATGTGGTCCCCATGTGTTAATCGCTTCTTCCGCCCTTACACTTGCAACAAGCTTATGGGGGTGATTGGTATCTGGACAAAGACCCTGCTCTTCACTTGGGCCGTGGAATGGACAGAATATATTGGCAGGAGGTTGTAATCCTCTTGATCGCATTCTTTTATCTATTTCAAGCTCTATTTGACGTATTTGAGTTTCCCAATCCCATGGAAAATCTTTCCAATCTCGTTCTCTCCATCGTAAATAAGCTTCTTCCATTACTCCATGGATAAAATCCCCAAACCATAACTGAATAGGCATTGATGGAGGTAAAGTGCCCTTATTTTGATATCTGTACTGTAATCCACATGTAAGGTATGCTAATAAATCCCCTGTTAAGCTGTATTCTGGAATAATATACGGTTTTGATCTTACTGAAAGCGACATATTTTCACCTATATTAAAGTTAAATCCTTTAATCCCCTATGATTCATATCTCTATCCCATCCAGTGGCCACGTTAGGAATAGAATGATTTGTGCCATCTCTTGTTTTATAGCCGTTAATGACAGAATTTAGACCAATCAACAATAGAACATCTTGAGGCCGGCTGTAAGCTACAAAATACTGTCTGATTAAATCATCAAAAGCCCGGTCTCTAGATTCTCTATCAGGACATCCCAAAGGACAATATGTTCTAAGTTCATCTTCTAAAGTGCATGATTTTCCACCATCTTCTGGAAACCTTTTAAAGCTTTGAGAATGATGATTAGTCTTAAAATCAGAGCCTACATCAACAATAACCAGTGGGAACTCTAAACCTTTGGCCTGATGAATAGACATGAAATTAGCCCGGTCATCAGGAAGAGTATCTAAAAGATCCTCGTCAACATCAATTGCACCAGTGGCTATTGGTACAAAGATATTCCAATAAGCCTCTCTTATTGAAACTTCCTCTAAATCAGGATATTTCTCATCAAAAACTATTTGTGAACCAAAACTGCTGAAAAATCCAGTTTGGGCAATAGTTCTAGTAACAGCTTCTAAATAAACTAAACCTTCCACATCATCTTGAAGGAGCGGAACCCATGTTACAAGTTTATAGACCAGATCCATTAAAGCAACATCTCTTTTCCATTTCTTTCGGCCTAAAGGTGTTCTTGTTTTCCATGCATCTGTAAACTGTTTGAGAGTTACTGGATCGTTTGGTTCTGGATTCTCTTCAATATATTCTTGGGCACTTTGGCGCCACTTATCAAATCTTTTTTTAGCAGAACCAGGTAATTTTTCAATGTTGTCTTGAACAAGCCCATCTGGATCAATACACTCTAAAATCAGCCCACAGAGAACTCCAACCAGGGGAATTCTTTCTAAGCTCTGTCCACGAGGGTTAAACACTGGAATTCCAGGGTTAACTTCCTGTAACTTTTGACGGAGCAGAAGAGGTAATCTTGGCTTGCTTCCCATACTCATTTCACGAGGAGAACTTAAAAGAAGTGAAATATCAGTGGGAGAACCTTCCCGTGGATCTGCCTGGATTTTAAAGGATTTTTCCCCAGCTTTAAATTCAAATCCGTCTCCATAAACCACCTGATGAATGAATTTAGCGAGATCATCAGCTAAAGTATGAATATCTCTTCTAAACATTCCAAGTATTGGAAAATCTGTAAAATCATCTGATCTGGCAGGTATAATTGGAGGTTTATCTTTTACCCTTGCTGGCTGGAATTTCGCATCTAAACTAGCGAAATCGTTGCACAAACTAACTACACATTCTGTGGAACGGTAATTTTTAGAAAGATTAATTAAAGTAGGATCAATGTTAAGTCCATTTTGAATTCTTTCTTTGAAATTAGTGAATAGATCAACTGTAGCTCCTCTGAATCTGTAAAGAGACTGATCATCGTCGCCTACGACAATTACACTGCCTTTGTTTTCTATTGCGGCTTCTGCAAGGCGGAAATAAATTTTTTCTTGGAGCAGGTTAGTGTCCTGGTATTCATCCACTAAAACAAGTTTAATTTCTTTAAGGAATTTGTCTAATTTTCCGTCTTGAAGCTTGTTTAAGAATTCCTGTTCAAGCATTGCAAAGTCATAAAGAAGTTTATCTTTTAAATCGTTGATATAATCTGCAATTGCATCACAGGCCAATTTACAGCCAGGATGATCATTTTGATCTCTAAATGCGTCAAAATCAACTTGATCATGGTAGAATCTGTCTTTGATTTCGAGTAAACTTTTACTCATTTCATTTGTGTTAAAACCGAATTTTCCGCCTCTTAGATTAATTAAGTATTCCCTTAAATCTTCTTCGTGGTGCCTTTCTTGACTGAAAAGTCCAACACGCATCATAAGCGCATTGGCCACGAAATTTTCAACAACAACAGGTGGTGCAGCTCCAGGATCTCGATGGTTTCTTAAAATGTCTTCTGAGATGCTGTCCAGGGTTCCTGTGATTATCTGGTTAAAATCAAGTGTTTTTAAATCAAGGAAAATTGATGCATTAAATGGATCTTCTATTAAATGTTGCCTTATCTGGTCGCCCCAACTTAGGATTCTTGATCGGAGTTCTGCTGCGGCTTTACGGGTGAAAGTTGTTGCGAGGATACTTGATGGATGGATGTCATCGACGAAAATGAATTTAAGGATTTTAAGGACCATTACTGTAGTTTTTCCACTCCCTGGGCCTGCTACGATGAATTGAGATTGATCTATCGGTGCTGAGATAGCTTGGTTTTGTTCTGGATTTTTGTTTTCTTTAATGTCTCGCCCTAATTTGTCTACTACTATTTGTTCGAATTCTTCCCATTCAATCACATTAAGCACCTGATTAATCCTTTAAATATTCTTACTCTACTTCAATTTCTTCGTAATCATCTACTAATGTCGATTGAATTTCTTTGTCAATTTCTTGCCTAATTATCCTCTTTTGTAGTTCACTACTTACGATCTTAGCTCTTTCAGTAAAAAATTCATTATAATTATCGTCCCCTATTCCAAAAGAGTCTAAATCCATTATGAGATGAGTTTTCATCCATTTACTTAACATTTCGATAGGTTCTTCTGAATTTTCAAGATCTTTTGGAATATCATCTAAAAATTCTCTCATGTACACTGAAGGCGCCTTTGCCTTGATTTTTCTTTTATTTAAGAAATCATCAACAATTGTAATATTTAAAATGTGATTTATGTAGAACTCTTCTTCATCTTTCTTTTTCAAATAAGCCTTTGGGAAAAAATGATGATAATTTTTACTATTAGCCTGTTTTAGAAAATAATTACCAATATTCACAATTGATCCATCATTGAATGATTTGGGTTCTTGAAATGCATAAATGCACAAAATAGCCTTTATATAACTTCTTCCAGCATTAAACCACCCATTTTCAATAATAAACTCTGGAGAGGTATCTATTGACCAATCATATCTTGGTAGTTTATTATCTAATATCTGATCTATTCTTTTGACATCTTGAGCAAGTTTACCTTCTGCTCCTGAAGTATATCTGGCAGAAAGAGCACACCGCCAAAAAAAATCCTCTAAATATTTCAATTGTTTTCCTGTTGGCTTATCAGGATGTTTATAAAAGAAATATGCAAATGGAGCTATTAATGAACTATAAGGTAAAAGATTTGAAACTGGGATTCTGTATGTACTTCTAAAGAATTCAACAGTCCTTTCGATAGCATCCGCAGATGAATCCCATGCATCAATGAATTTTTGTTTATCTAACTTTAAAATTACCTTTCTTTTACATTCTTTTTGAAGTATTAAAGATATAGTTTGCAAAACAGTAGCATCAGAAATAGTTTCGTAATCTAGAGGTTCCAAATTCTCTATTAATCCTTTAAACTTAACTGAAAGATCGAAATTACGAGTAGGGTCAAAAGTTTTTGCTACCATAATTTCAAATAAAGTTAGAGGTTTTCCACCAATATTAATTCTAGTGAAAATTTCCGTAGCTATATCAATAGGAGAATCTTTAATTTGTATTATAGAATAATTATAAGATTCCACTCTCTTCTTATATTCCTCTAGTTTCTCAAGATATTCTTCGGGATATTTAGCTAATAACCTTAAACCACCATATAACAGATCTGTAAGTTTAATAAAGGAATCAGGATCCTTTTTAGAAATATCAGTAATCACTATCTGTTCATCTTCTCCAGCTTCAAGATCAACATAAATTTCTGAAAAATCTTCAACTTTTCCATTTTCTCTTTCAATTTTAAGACCTTTTAAACTTGCAAAAATACTTGTCAATCTTTGTTGTCCATCTAAAACAAAATCCAGATAATCCCCATTATTTGGATCAGGCACTTCAATATCGCCAATACTTCTGACAGCTCTTAAACGTTCCTTTGTTTTCCATATAATTAAAGTTCCTATTGGATAACCTTTTAAGATACTATCCATTAAATGAGCGGATTTATTTAAATTCCATACAAAATCTCTTTGAAATTGTGGTATTCTAATTTGTCCAGTTTGAATGTCATGCATTATGCCAGAAAATGGCTTTGCCTGTGGTTGAGGTAGTTCCATCATTGCAAAATCACCGATTTATAAAATTAATATTATTTAATTTCTTGTAAAATTTTAGAAAATTCTTTATCACTTAAAACTGGTTCAATACCTTCAAGAGATATTTCTTCCAGTAAATTTGCATATCTCATTCCCATTGTCCTTTCAGCCAGTGCTGGTTCTTTTAATTTGTAAACTCTTAATATCCAAACATAAGCTTTTTTATTGCCCAAATATGATTTAACATGTTCATTTGTCCATATATGATATTTATTTAAAGATCCAACTCGCTGAGATGATTTTTCAATTACTTTTTCGACAGCCGCGAAATATTTGACTTCAGTTTTACTGTTATCTTTCTTTGGAAGCGCGTTTTCCTCAGCAAAAGATTGATATTTCTCTTCAAAACTATCCAAATAGTTGTCTTTGAAAGCGTAACTAATTGTGGGGTATAAAAGAAATTTATCAATAGTTGTCCCATATTTTCTTATTAAGATAGGCTGTTTACCTTGGCCTAACGCCTCTATTGTTGCATTCCACTCATTGAGGCACCTAGTTATTGTCTCCATTTATTTCGCCCCAATTATCCTTTATTCTTTTCAATTGTTTTAAACTCATCTTTATAAATGTATTTTCCAGCGACAGTAACAAATCGTGATGGTTTTATTGGATTTTTAAATTTTTCAAAATTTTCAAACTCAATCACATTCATCTCAGATTTACCTTTCGCATATTCTTGGAGCTCTTCTTTAGTTATTATTAATTGATCTCCATATTTCAGAGAAATGGCACTTATCTTCTGTTTACCAATTGATTTAATATCCGCCCATCCTGTATAAGCTCTAGCTCCATGAGACTCATAAATAATGAACTTATCCCCTGGAGAAACTTTTCCAAGATATGATTTTCCTACAAAAACAGTTTTTCCATCATTATATATCCTTTCAGCATATTCAGTCGGTATTGGATGCGAGACCCCTTTAATTTCTTTCATTTTTTCCACCATTTATTAATTAATTACTTTAAATTAATTAAGAATTTATTTTTACTTAAAGATATATCTAATTATCAAATAGTATCATTCAACACCTAACGCTTTAAATATAGCGTCTTCAGGAGATTGATAAAATATAAGGCTAAAATTACCAATTAATTCTGGAGGAACTGTTGCTAAATCCGCACTCGAGCTTATAGGTATTAAAACTTTTTTAGCCCCACTATCTAAACAGATTTGTAGTGTATTTGCCAGGTTTTCGATTTTCATAATTGTTCCACCTATACTTAAACTTCCCAGTATTGCTGTACTTGGCAGAACAGGTTTATTTAGAGCTGCAGAACATAATGCTACTAAAGCAGGTAAAGCTAAATACTCTGTCATGCCAATTCCCTGTAAATCCTGAACCTGCATTAAATAATCTTTACTTTTTGTACTAATTGTTCCACTAATGTTTGTATTATTAGATTTTAAATAATTAAATGCAGTATTAAGAGCTTCTTTTACTTCTTTTTTGGAACCAATTCCAGTAGGAGTAAATTTCCCGTTACCATTAATCATCTCAGTTTCAATCTTAAAAACACCAATCATCCCATTATCTGCTTGCCCTACAGTGTATAGATGGCCAGGTTTATGTATTCCTTCAGGAATTAATTTACCTCCACTTTGTTCTGGAACTGAAACAAAATCCTCTTGTAAACTTTCATTGTCGATATACGAGAAATTGACATCATAAAACTCCATACCACCTATTTTTTTGAGTTGTTCCTTAACTCTTCGACGACATTCCAATGCAAAAACCAATATTTCTCTTATATCTCCTTTCTCATATTTTCCATTCGGATAAATTAGTTTAACTAGTCCAGATACCATTTTTCGAACCGCTACTACATCTCTCTGATTTAAATTATTTCCTAATTTAAAGTATTCTTCAAATGCATCAGCAAAAGATCTCTTACGCATTTCCCTCATAAATTCAGATAGATAGTCAGTTATAAACCCATATTCATTGGTAAAAAACTCTGGTCTATACTTTGGTATTTCCCAACCAGGAATGTAACAATGCATACGATCAAAAAACGCTGTATCCTTACCCATATCATCTGGAAATGGATCAAAAAGGCTAGAAGTTTTAAGCAAAACATCTACACTTTGATTTATATTACCTACAAATACCATAGAAGCAGAAGCATTTTTCTCTTCTTTACCTCTTGAAAAGGAACCAGATGCCATAAAATCTTTCATTATAGCAATTCCATCTTTATCTTTAAAATGAATACCCGCTACTTCATCAAAAGCAACACAATCCCACATACCGACTAAACCAATTGTTTTAGTAGACATATTATAAAATAGATTAGCAACAGTGGTTTGTCCTCCAGATACCAATATACTGTTAGGAGATATTTCTCTGTAAACATGTGATTTACCTGTTCCACGAGGTCCTAATTCACATAAATTAAAGTTATTTTCGACCAAAGGTATTAATCTTGCCAGTAATAACCATTTGACCCTTTCATCGAATTGTGTTGGTTCCATTCCACAGGATCTTAAAAGAAGATCAATCCACTCTTCTTTTGTGAAATTTTCTCTATTAATTAATATTTCTTCTAAATCCAAATTTGGCATTTGAACTGGGGCTAATCTTCTTATTATAAAGGGATTACGCTTCAAATCAGCCTCATCATAGAAATATTCAAATTGAATCATGCACCATATGTTTCCACCAAGTAATCGCTCAAACTCTGCAGGATATTCTTTAGCTATAGGTACTCCGCTTAAACCCAAATTGGAAAATTCTGCTTCATATCTATCTGCCCTATAATTGAGTTTAACAGAAACTGTATCAATTACGGTATAACTACCAGATTCACGCAGCTTGGATAAAATTTTTTGAGCTTCATCAGGCCTTACATAATTTTCAGAAAGAATCTTTTTAACATTTTGAACACCCTGTTCAATTAAAGAAGAATCTGTAGTAGCGCAGTACTTCCCTAAAAGATATTCTAAAACATAAACCGGAACATTAGCTCCTTCTTTAATTTTTTTTGTTAAGTCCTTTCGGACAATCCTCCCCTGAAAATATTCACTTAATTTGGTGTTCAAATCTTTATTTATTTGATATTTATTTAGATCCTCTTCAAAATCCCGTTCATTTCCATCAAAGTTATCCAAAACGACCCCTTCCTTTACATTATTAGATAATTTAAGCTTTAGATGAGTATAAAGCATTGTCTGCTATTTCAAAACGTGAAATCATCTGAAAAAGCTATATCAATTATAAACTCGTAGCGATTGATTTCAACATCATTTTCCATATTTTTCATCACCAGATAATATTTTTTGCTTTTAGAATACCTTTTATTTCTAAGTGTAAATTTCTCCCTAAATTCCCTATCTTTAGCAGATTCTACATTTTTATTGGCATAAATGATGACTTCATTGGATATTTTCTCACCATCTTCATCTTCAAAGTATAACTTAGTTTCTAAGGGTAAAATCTTATTGGAGATATTTTCTTTTTGAGCAAAGGTTAAAAATGTGTTTAAATTAGTTATTTTCTTGTTTAAAGAGATCAAATATAATTCAACATATTCCTGGTTTTTACTTGTTGCCTTGGATTTGATATGAACAACAGGAAGTACTATTTCCTGTAGAGAAGCTCCTCCATGCACATAATTTTGTCCAGCGCCAGGCGTTTTGAATATATCTACACCTCTTGGAACCGTAACTTGAATAGGCATATTTAAGTAATTCAAAGCATAATTTGATGCTCCTTCGAGGTTTAATTCATCTTTAGATAACAAATATCTTTTATTTTTAACGTAAATTTGTTCTTTTAAAAGATCAACTTTATCACTTTCATCTAATTTATCCCTTTTATAAATGAAACCATGATCTGCAGTTATCCAATAATTCTTAACTGAAGCTTCATTAGTTAATTTAGTAACTAACCGAATAATTTCAGCAATAGATTCCTTAGAAGCTGAAAAAACTTCATTTTCAGTAGATGAGTTATCTCCACGAGCATCTATTTGATTATGATAAATATATATCAAATCTTTGTTTTTTAGTTTCTCTCTTAAGCTCGCCATGTTCAAAGACATTATTTCATCATAATTACAGGCAATTGCATCTTGATGATAGTTTTCTAAGATTCTTTGTCTTTCACCAGTACTAACAGAAAGTTTATTGTCCACTAAAACCTTTTTATAGTTTTTATCAAATCTTATTTCCTTATGAGGAAGTAAACTAGCCATTCCTAAAGCTGTATAAGATGGTACTGTCGAAATCATAGACTCAATTTCAGCTTTACGTGTTGGATCTAGATTTAATTCGTCTTTTAATTCATTTCCACATTCATATCTAAACGCATCAGAAATGATTACAGCAGTCTTTTGTTTTTTAACAGAAAGTTTAACCTTATTCTTATAAAAATTATACTGCTTATCCACATTCAAATCATTTATAGAATCATATTTTTCAAGTTTATCTGACCATGACATTGCTAATTTAGATAAATAAGTATTTGTATACATATTTTCAATTAATTGCCGTAAATCTTGAATTTTACATTTATTTCCAATTTTATCATAAGCATAATAAAATTCTCTATAAGATCTATCTATAAAAGACCACTTATTGCAATAAATGTCTATTATTTCATTTGCCGTTGTAGGGCGATCTTCATTAGAAAACTCATTAACACATCTAATTAAGCAATTAACCCATTTAATAGCCGCATAATGATCAGCATACTTATAATAGAAGTGAGTCTTCTGTCTTTCTGCTAATAATTCTGGAATAACTGGAAGTTCTTCCTGATTGCTTATCAACAAATCAGTTAGATGTTCGATGATTTTTTTATCAAATATTTCAAACGCATCACAATTATAATAATTTTCAGGAGGTATTCGCTTTAAATGACTTTCAAGATTGATTTTTTTAGCTATTTCAGTAGCTACATTATCATATTCATCTTTATAATTAACATTGCTCATTAAATTATTAATAAAAACTCCAATATCATTCTGTTTTTCAGATAAAAGATTTTCCCAGGGTTTCGGTATATTTCCCTTAAATCTGGTTGATGTATATGTAATAAGTAAAGAAATTAAAAACTTCTCAATACTTGGAATGGTATCAGAATAACCATATTTTTCCTCGCAAAGATTCCAAAATGTATCTAAAATACCCATTTTCTTAAATTTAGTTAGATATTTGCTTTCATTAAAGTTATTATCAGTTAAAACTTTCTTTAAAAGTTCATCAAAATTAACTATTCTTATTTTAGCTAAAACACATAAAATAGCAATGTTAATATTTTCTTCAGAGTATTTATCAATGTTTAAATCTTTAAAGTCGTTAACACGGCTATTAGCATTCCAAAATTTAGGATATTTCTTTAGAACAAATTTACACTTATCCGGAATATTCAATTCTTGGGAGATGAGTGATATTTTATCTGCACAGAAAGGAGTGGCGTAATAAACCATATCTGCCAAATAATTGTCTTTATCGTCAGGCCTTGGAAATGGTGCATAAATTAAATAGTTAGTTTTTGTATCTTCAATTTCAAGGAAATATTTGATACGCAACCAGTTATCTTTTTTTAATTGGTAAATTTGGGCATTTTTTAATTCCAGATCTTTGATTTCTTCGCAAAACTCTGCATTATCATCATACCAGAAAATAAGCTGCCGAGAATCTGCTTCAAACATTTCATTGAGTTTCTCTTGAATGTAATTTAAGTTCATAACGCACCATTCTCATTTTTTAATTAAATTTTTTTAAGTAAATCAATTTTAGTAGCCTTTTTACCTTCACTACTTATTTCTACACCTTGAAACTTAGCATAGTTCACTTTAACACCATCATCCAAGTCAATTTTTATACGTTGATTAGCAATATGGGCAAGAGCTTTATCATATTTTTTTGTTTCTTCTAATTGTTTTATGAGTTTATCTCTGGCTTTTACAGCTTTAGATTTCTCAGAAGCGCTTGCAGAATTTTCAATGATTCTCTCATTATGAGCTATTGCTGTTTCTAATGCTTTTTGAGTTTTATGTAAGTAATCAGTTCTTACTCGGGCTACAAGATCTGGTTCATAACGGTGTATATAAATAAGTGCTTTAAAACCGTTATTTTTCCCACTATCGAACTGCCAATAGATTGGATATTTATTGTAGGTTTTTGTATGGTCTTTGTAGAAATCTGTCAAAAAGTAATTTCTTATAACTTCTCTACTAGTATTTCCTTTCTTTTTAAGAGTTGAAGCAATAAAATCAAGATTTTCTTCTAAAGTATCCTTACCAAATGTTGTTTTTACAAATTCTATAAATCTCCCAACGATATCATCCTCAAAATACTCATTATCCAAAATTGGAATTATATTGTCATTATCAGGGATAAATTTAGAATAGTTAGTAGGATCCCATTGCCCACCTGTGAAAATTAAACCATCTTTATCCATACTATAACGACCAAACATGCATCCAACTGCAAATGAGATGAGACTTTTAATTTCTCTTAAAAGATTGGCATTATCAATTGTTATATCTGAATCTTTAATTTCAAAAGTTAATTCAGAATTTAAATTATAAATGTCAATAAAAACTTTATTTAGTTTTTCTTCATTAGATTTAATTTTTAAAAATCTTTTTTGGGTCAGTTTCTCCCACTTGTCAAATGAAAATTTAATTAAAGGCTCTTTAAAAAGTAATAATGGATGCGTTTTAAAATCCCATGATAATTCAAAACTGTCCCAATCGTCACGAGATATATCAATATTAGACTTAACAATATTACCAATAGTGTCATTATTATCTTCATAAATTAATGGAAGATTACAGATATCTCCTGCATTAAAATTAAGAGTTGCATTAATCGATTTCAATAATATTTGTGTATTTACAGATGAATTTAAGAAACCTATTATGTATAATAATTCTTCTCTATTTTCATTATATATTGCCATACCTGCATTAGAAATAATAAATCCTTTTTCAAAATATCTTACAGAAAAAGTACCACTTGAGATTGCGGACCATGTACCTCCTTCTTTAAAATAAAAATCCTGATTTTTAACCACAAAATCTGGTGTTTTCAAATATGGATACTTTTTGAGCACATTTTCTTTAATCTCTTTACCATCATATTGATAATTAACAACAAATAAATTATTTCCATACCATTTTTTATATTTCCCGCCTTTATTAAATGGAAACCATTTAATTGCACTTGATTTAGCAGATATAGCACTATGATTAAAGCCAATATTATTAAAGTCTAATTCATACCAATATCTTACAAAACGATTATTATCTGTTGTCGCTAATCCTTGTTTAGGTTCACCAAAGTTATCAAGGGGCTCTGTATTTTTAAATATTCTTGCAACATTTGAGCTGACCCAATAAGCAATAGGACTTCCGGGGATTTTACAAAAATTCTCTTGTTTGGCCATATATAAATTATTTTTGTTTAAAAATGCCTTTTCTTTTGTTTTTTGAGAATTAAAATCAACCAAACGTAAATATTTTGATTTATAATTGTTAATAAACTTATTTTGCAATATAAATGAAGTTGTTTGAACAACTTCTCCCCCAATATCTTCAAAGGCTCTTGCACCCAGATGGATCATGTTTACTATACTTTTATCTAGCATTTTTTCTCTTAGCTTATTATAGCCTGATAAAAACATAACTGACTGTTGAGTTATCATAGCCAAATATCTATTTTCAGTACTCATCATTAGACATCTTTCAATAAAAACTGCAAATAAATCATTCTTAGAATCCGGAAAATTCTTTTTCAAATAATTTGATAAGTTTTTATTCATACTTTTATTTCCCATATATGGTGGATTAGTTACTACAACATCAAATGTTTGTGATAGAATAAGGGCTTGTTTCAAGAGGGGATATAATTTGTTAATAACTTCTTTTTGATATTCTATTGATCTAAAATCCTGAAATTTAGTATTAGAAACTTTATCTAAACTATCTAAAATCAAATTAAAACTTATTTGATCTACATTAATTATACTGCCATAGTTTTTTGCATCTATAAATATTCTAACTAAATATTTTAGATTTTTTCCAATATCCACATCACCATCAGCTATAAAATCTAATAATTCATCTGTTATTCCATTACTTTCTTGTATAGCGCATATCTGTGGTTTAATAGCCTCTTTTAGAATATTTTTATTATATGCCCTTGCCTTCATCAAGACTGCAAAAAAGGCCAATTGGTAAGCCCGATCATCAATATCTAACCCATAAATGTTGTTTTCTAAGATTGACACAGCTGCATCTCTTTCTGTATATCCTAATGAAGTATATATTTGCATTAAAATGTCAAATGCACATATCATTATATGTCCACTCCCAATAGCAGGATCTATGATTTTGATGTCTTCAGGTCGGATATTCTTGAAGTCTTCCTTGACTTTAGCCAGCTCCATTTGTACTTCTGATTCTTGTTCTGCTTCATCAAGGTAATATTTCCAGTTTTCTTTAAGATCACTATCTGGATGTCCTTCTAACCATAATCGACCTAAAGAATTTTCCACCATATATCTTACAATCCAATCAGGAGTAAACAGTTGAGTGGCTGCAGGAATTCTTTCTTTACTAATTTTGACTCCTTTTTTAGCTAGTTTAAATGTTTCCTCTTTTAATTCAGTGTTATAATATTGATATAACCATCCAATTATCTCAACCTGATCTTTAAAATCTTCTTCAGAAATATTATCAACAAGCTGTCTAATAACCCCATCTTTATTAGTAAAAGAGATAGATAGCAATAATTCAGTATAATCGGCTGTTTTCTCAAAGAGTTCTGGTAAAATCTTATTTAGATCGTTACATTGTTTAATAAATAATAAGCGGAACAGTTCATCCAGTTTATTCTCGCTTTTTAGCTGGTAAATTTGTTCTTTCTCTTCATCAAAGAGTCCTAAATCTACATCAGGGGCTTCTGTAACAATATCTGGCTCTGTTTTATCTCTAGTTTCGCTTGATAATACTCGGATACGTGTCGGAATATAATCATTCACTTCCATAAATCTAATAGCAATTATCCGATTGAACCAAGTATAAGCAACCTCTTCAATTACATTATCAAAACCTTTTTCATTCACTTGTTTAACCAGGTCTTTACGTTGTTCAATGGCTTCATCATAGATAGTATGGGAGTTTCCCCCTCCTAGATTATATACTTCCATTCCTTCAGCTTTTTTAACAGGATCAGCTATTCCTTCAGCAGTTATTCCCAAGCGGATGGTTTTATGCTTGATTTCATGGATTAATTTTTTCCTAGATTCAGTAGCAAATGTTTTTATTGTAGATTTGTTCATTAGACATTTTCCCCTTAAATTTTTAAATTGATAACTGTATCCTTTCCTAATTCGTTTTTAAGCTTTTTACGAAGTTCTTCAATGAAATTATCAATATCTTCTTCTTTTTCAATAGTAATTCTAGGCTTAGATGAAATAGATTTGATAGTTAAGTTCTTTTTAATAATTTTTGGCCATGCAGGGAGATTAGTAACTCCTGGTGTTTGTCTTTCAGCTAATTTTTGCTTAAATACTTCAATTTCATCCATACATCTATTCATTAAGATTTCATTTTCATTTTGAATTCCAGGAATGGCTGAAATTTCTATGCAATTTGTTAATTTATTGTTGAGTTCCTCAAATCTTGCTGTAAATTTGGATTCAAATTCTTGTTTTAATTCATCAGAATCTAATTCTCCTAAAATATGACTTATATCCTCTTCAATTTCATGCCTAATTGGTCTAGATTGATTTTCTAAAATAGTTTGATGCATGTTATTGAATTTACTACATAAACCTGGAAGTTTTTGAATATTAGAGTAAGGATGGGACATTTCAACAATTCTTTTAATGTTTTCTGCAGTTTCAATTAAATCAGAATCATTTATGTAGTTTTTATCATCATCATATAGATCTTCCAGTTCACATGCAGTTTTAAAGAAATCTTTTTGATTACTCTTAAAGAAATCCATGACTTCCTCTAAATTTTCTCCAATATCTAAAAAGTCATCTTTATGTTTACTAACATAATTGAAAAACTCAATTGATGAATCTCTATCATTAACTTCTTGAAGCAGTTTTTGAGATCTTAAAATAACATCTTTTCCAGGATATCTGCTTTCTAATTCATATTGAGTCAACAATTTGTCAATTTTAATTAATTTCTGATTGGATCTATCTCTAAAAATATCCATCAATGCTTCATCATCTTCAGGACTATTAGGTAATGCAAATAAGTCCTTTAATACTTCTTTTAGGTCCTTTATTTTATATGAATCAACTGCATCTTTTCTATCTATCAATAATTTCTCTTGAAACTCTTTTCTGGTCAAATATCTTACAATATCCTGAGAATTATTCTTTTTAATGGATAAAGTTTGGCTATTTATTATTAAGGAAATATCACCCAATCTAAATAATGTGGCTATTAACCATTCAATGTCTAAATCAACAAATCCATAAGGTGCTTCTTTGAATCTATTTAAAACCGTCTTAAAAGAAGTTTTATTATGTTGTACTGTCTTATAATCGATGAATTGCTGCATATCCTTAATAGCTAAACTATTCTTTACATTACTTGAATTTCCAAATTCATTTTGTTTTGAACTATTTATCACACTAGCTATATCTGCTGGAGATGGTTCTGTTTCCATATAATGTAATTTATGATATATTTTTGTCACTAACTTAGATATGGCTTCATCGATCCTATTTGCAGGATCTTTTTCTTTAATATTTGCTTTATCCCCTTTAACATAGATATCAGCGTGTCTTAAAGCTTCTTCTAAAAATATTCTGATTCTTTCCCTTTTTTCGCTTATCTCTTCTTGCTTAGCAAGCAATATGCTCTTCGAACTTACAGATAATTCAGCGCTCTGTTTTGTTAGATACTTACTGATCTTTAAAAGCCCTGTAATCTCTTCTAAAAAGGTTGTATCGTTTCCTAAATGGATAATAACTTCATTGTTATCTTCAGACATTCCTTTAAGTATTGTTGCAGTGCGTTCACTCTCAGATTGTGAAGATATAACCGTTTGATTATCATCGTTGAAATTATTTAGTTCATAGTAGGGAGTAATTACACGAACGCCCATATCTGCAGTTTTATTACCTCTATAACGGCCATCTACAATTTGATTGAAAGGAAAATTATATCGAGCACTGTGCCTGTACTTCTTATCGGTAAAAATCTCTTCAAATATAACATTTGAGGCTTCATTTGTGATTTCACCAAGTTCCACATTCTCTTGGTTAATAGCTCTGTTAATATCCTGCTCTTCATTGGTTAAAAATGAATATATTTCTCCATTTTTTTGAATAAGGGTTTGATTTTCGAGTCTTTTCAGTGAGTTTTCTATTTTTTTCCTTAAATCAACGACATCTTCATCGATATTACCAACCATTAAAGTGATTAAATTCTCAATGTTAGCTTTTATTTCTTTAACATATTTAATCATAAATAAAACTTTAAGGAGTTCAACATCAAAATCATCAAGTTTATGGTTTTCTCCAGCATGAACAATAACGCTACTATGAGTATGGTCTATAAATTTATGTAATGAATCATAAAATACATTAAAAGGTACTAAAATATCCTCATTTTTGCCCTTAAAATGCATAGCGGATTCCTGGAACAATGCTAACATTGATCTTTCACCTTCTGCAAGGTGTTTACCTGAAGCTCCATGAGTCCTTATAGAAGTTAAAACTTTCCCTAAAAGTTTAAACTGATATGGAATAAACGGATATACTTCTGCAAAATCTTTACTATTAATATATGTCTCTTTTTCAGCAGTGTCAGAAGTAAAAGTTATTAAATTTTTTAAAATAGCTTCTTTTCGACCATATAATAATTCTAAAGTTTGAGTGGCGATTTCATTCTTAGCCAGTATCCTTTTTCTTATAACTTCATCAACATTGGCTGAAGATAGAGATAATCTTGTTTTGAACCTGGCTTGGATTTTGGAAAAATCATTTCCTTTTACTTTAATAATTGAATCTATGTCTTCTTGACTTGTTACAATAATCCACGCTTTACCACTGCACATAACTCCTAAATCTTCCGTAACAGTCTGTAAGTTAAGCATTAACTTTGAATCATCCCCAATATATTGACCTATCTCATCCACTAAGAAAACTACATGGTGATTATTGCCCTTACTTTCACAGTATTCCTGTACTAATTTAGCAAATTTTTCAATACTGATTGTATAATTTTTTTCAGCATTCTCGGTCCAGTTTCTAGCCGCCTCTTTACTCATGTAGCCTATTTTAGAGAGGGTTTCTATAATATCATCAGAAACAAAATAGAAATCATCCCTCATATCTAACCAATCTTCACCGTTTATTTCTGCAAATTCTTTTTTAAATTCTTCAAAAAGTCCTTTTTTGGTTAATTTTCTTTCTAAATCAGCCAAAAATGGGCTTTCCCCACAAAATCCTTGCATTTCGTTAAATACTCTCAAAAAAACATCAATTATAGTATCTTTGTTAGATTGAGTATTAGCTGCTTTAGAGTCTATATTAAATAAAATAACATCAGTAGAGGTATTGGCTGCAAGGGTCATATCTGCAATAACTAACGGATCATTTATTTTTTTATCTTCATTGAAAAAATCAATGGCTTTTCTACCATTAATTTCTTTATTTTCTAAAATATAAGATAATATCTTAAGAAAATGCGATTTACCACTTCCAAAGAAACCTGAAATCCATACTCCCATCTCATCAGTATAATCATCGATTCCTTTTCTATAATTTTCAAAAAATTCTCTAAAATGTTTGGATAATTCCTTAGTTACTACGTATTCATTTAATTCTTGATAGATATTATCCTCATCACGCTGTCCAACTTTTATGACTCCTTTGATATCCCTATCTATTGGTTTTATAAACATTTCGCCAATATTCACTTTCAATCCCCCATTACGCTGATTTATATTATTATTTTAAATTAATGACTTATTCTACCAATGGAAAAGCCCTGTAATAATTATTATCATAGATAGTTCCAAAAAGTACCAAATCATTGCCAGAGTACTTACCCGGGAAAAACATGATAACTGGAACTTCATCTACGACCTGATGTAAATTATTTAAAACATTATGCGATCTAAGTAAAGGGTAACTCTTACCTATGCCCGTTAAGAAAACTACTGAATTTGAAGATGTATTGTTCATTATATGGTTAACAATTAAGTTAGAGTCACTACCTAACTTTAGCAATTTATTGATTGCACGTTTAGTAAATTCTTGACCTTTTTTTTCCTCAAAATCAAAAGATTTCTCGAGATAGCCTTTATCTTCAAGTATTTGGATAATAATATTGTATAAATCAAATTCGATAATCTTAAATAGCAAATTAGAATTATTATTAATCTTATTTTTCAAATATTCAACGTGCTTGCGGACTTTTAATTCATATTGAGGGTCGTAATCAAATATATAGTACCCTACTTCATTGCCCAATCCTTTATTCATACGAAAAGAATCTTTCTTGATTATACTTTCAATTCTGTTTAACCGCTCATCAATGGAATCCATTAAACCACCAAATTATTTTTCTCCAGTAATTGCATAAACATAAGGCCCCATATCATTATCCCGTAAGTGCTGTTTAACCCTGTAATCTAAAAACGGAATTATAATTTCTCTTTTATCAGAATCAAGCTTAAGAAGCCCAGATTCATTTAACATCCTTATATACTCTGACTTCATCCTTCTAATGGTTGAATCTATCCATTTAGCCACAATATCGCTTTGAGCTTTCTTTTCTTCAAAAAAAACATTAATATCCCTATCATTTAATGAAAAATTTCCTAAAATAATATTGTTCCTAAAAACTTCGTGCATAAACTCAAAAAAGAGACGATCAGTTTTCATTATAGAAATTAAAACTAAAATCTTAGAAGTGGCTATATCTGATTTAACTAAATCTTCAAGGATAACCTCCGGTAAGCTATTTAAACGAGAGTAAATAGCATTAGACATTCTTTTTGCCCTATATTCTGATTCAACCTGATATATATTATCTTTAATAGCTAAATCACGAATTTGTTCCCTATTCAATCCATCTAACATGCAGTTAGCGGTTTTTTTAGATTCTAAATACCAAAATGATTTTGAAACTAATCCTGCGCTGTATTTCATTGTTCATTGCTCCAAGCTTGTTATTTTTGCAATTATTGTTTTCAAAGTACCCTTAGACGTTTCTACAGAATTTTCAATTAATTTTAATCTTCGATATTTTTTAATATTAATGATTAATCTTTTAAATTTTATTATTTTATTTTTAGTAGAAGCAGGACTTATTATAATCTAAATCCAGTAATTAGTATTAATTAATACATTTTTAAAATGTTATTATTAATCTAATTAACATATAATAGCCTCAAAATCAAAATGAACTTTAGAAGCAATAATATATAAATGTTAACGTTTTTTATTTACAATTCAATATTTTCCAAACAATCATACAACTATTTTTAAAATGAAATAATCCATAACTCAGCTCAAATTTTAAAATCCCCATTAATCCAGTATTTTATCAATTTTATTAAAAAAAATAGTTAAACTTAAAAAATTGTCATTTTAACCTCATCAAAACATAAAAATTTATAAGATATGACAATAATTTCAAAACAATAATAAATAAGGTACTAAAATAATTAATTATTTGTTAAGGATTTCAAAAGATAGTTGAATTTGTATATTAATCCCTTATGGAGCTAAAAAGAGTACTTATTCACATTATAAATCTATTAAGGACTAATATTCGACTTTAATAAAAAATAAAACCTTTAGAGGCATATAAATGTCAGATAATATCTTTGATCCAAAAAAGGAAATTAAAGACTTCGCACATCGAATGAACATAAAATATCAAAATGGAATTTTAGACCAAGCAGTGTCTATTTTTATTCCTTTTCCTGAGAAAGAATCCCTGGAAAATTTAAACCTTTCAAAAGAAGCTTTAGAATTTATTAAAATGTATGAACCTAAAGCTAAAGAATCAGGACTTTTTAAACACCAATACGATCTACTAAATAGTTATTGTAATGGCGCAGAAAACTTTATTTTAACTAGTTCTACAGGTACTGGTAAAAGTCTTTGTTTTTGGGCATGGATAATTGACCATTTAATAAAAAATCCAAATGCAACAGCTCTTGTATGTTTTCCAACTCAAGCGCTAATGTGGGGACAAGCTGATCGCCTAGCTAAAGTTTCTTCAAATGTTAAAAATTATAAAGAAGACTGTAAAAATTTTGGCGGCACTATTAATTTGGGAGATCAAGAAATAGGCTGGACAGCCTGGAAAGGTGTTGGAAGATATAAAACAGTGGATAAATGCATGACTGAACATCAAAGTAGTTCTGAATTCAAAAATGCCCGTATACGCGTTGCAACTCTTGACAAGGCTCATTGGAGCCTTATTAGAGATGTAGATTTTACAAAAAACTTAGAATGTATTGTTTTAGATGAAGCCCACATATATGATGGAATATTTGGAGCAAACGTCCACTATTTCCTAAAAAGGATATATGTAGCTAAAGAAATGGCCCATACAAAATCACCCAAACTATTTTTATGTTCTGCAACTCTCTCTAATGCTAAAGAGTTTGCATCTAAATTAACATCAATTAATGAGAAAAATATTTATCACCAGGGCGATTCTAAAGCTCCAGAAATAAAAGCTTTTCCATTAGAAGAAGTAGAAGACGTTCTTAATGATCCTCCTCAAAATGGGCTCTTTAGGGTAAATATTTTTCTAGATGCACTTGAAAATAAATTTAATTTAACTGAAATCTTGTCTGATAGTAGCTTTTTAGGAAAGTATCTGAATGTGCTTTATTTTTCCAACAGTAAATTTGAAAGTAGAATGCTAAATTTAAGTCTTAGAGATGATGGTGAAAGGAAAAAAGAAATTTATGATGCTGATTTAACCCCAAAAGATAGAAGAAGGATTGAAAATTTATTTAATGCTGATGAAACTGTTGGTTATTCATTAATAGCCACTAATGCTTTAGAATTGGGTGTAGATATAGAAAATTTGGAATTATGTTTTATTAATAATATTCCTTCAAAAAGAGTCGATCTTATCCAAAGAATTGGTAGAGTAGGAAGAAGAGCAGGGATACCTGGATTTTCAGTTTTAAGATTATCTGCAGCACCTTTAGATCGATTTATTATAGAAAATTGTGAAGAAGCTTTTAGTTTTGATAATGCAAAAACTATTCCCTTACCTTTAGAATTAGAGCTAATAAAACTACGTCATTTAGCAGCCACCCATTATAGTGGATGTTATAGGCTATATAAAGAACATGGCTCTAAATTAGAATATACACGTTATTCAAATTTATTAAGGAAATACTTTGGAATCTTTTTAGACCATAAAGAAGTGAAAAAGGCGATAATAAATAAATATTCGGTTCTAATAGATACTTCAGATAAATTTTGGGTTTACAAAGGTTTTAGAGCTAATGCTAGTGAAGGGAAAATACCACTTACAGATAAAAAAACAAATGAAGATGTCGCTTGGATAGAAGACATTAATATCTTCCGTGATGCTCATCCTGAAGCTGTATATTTAGATAGGGTAGGTAGAAGATGGAGAGTTTTTGATTATGATGGAAGGTGGAAAGTTGCCAAATGGGATAATCCTGAAAGTGATGCCATCCTGGGTAAATTCTTAAAATCTATAGATTGTGTTTATTTAATTCCTGAAAATGAGCCTGTTGTTACTAGGGGAGAATCACGCGAAAAATTCAATCCTTATAGATTATTTCCAGAGTTACCAGAGAATATTAGAGAACCAACAAAGGGTTCTTTAGAATTTGGAATTTGGGAATATGAAAAGAGATTTAATGGGTATACTGAAATTAACATAAAAACAATGGAGAAGAGGAAGGTAGGGCTTAAAGAAATAATAGAAAATTTTAAAAGGGCAAAGGATAGTGAACAAAAATCTCCATTTTTATTTCCATTATCATATAGAACCTATGGTTGGATTTGGAAATTCAATGAACTTAAAAATAATTTAGATGAAAACTTAATTAATGCACAAAATCTTATTAGTGGCATAATTAGCGCCTATATTGCAGATGCTGTCCAATCAAATCCTTCTGACATTATTTGCGGAATCTCTCTTAAAAATTGCGATATGTGGATTTTAGACTCTACTCCAGGAGGTAATGGTTTATCCGAATCCGTATTAAAGAATGATAATCTTAGAAATGCACTAGAAAGATGTATTGAAACTCTTGAAAGTTATAATAAAAAAGGAATGAAAAAGAAATTTGAACGTTACATCTTAGAGTTATGTCAAGAGGAGGTAAACTATGAGCCAAAACAGATCATCCCAATTATCCAAAGAATTAAAGATCTATGGACAGGGGAAGATTCTTCCATACTTGAGAACAGATTTATCTCAAGCCAAAAACAGCGTTACAATAGTAGGGCCATGGATTGATAGTTTTTTTGTTCAAGAAGTATTAGATTCCATTAACAAGGATTTAAAATTAAGGTTTATAGTTAGAATTTGGGACGATGAAGTTGATGGAAAAACATTTTATGCTTTAAACATGGCTCAAGAAAAAATAAAAGATTTTGAGGCCCGCAGTCTTCCAAAACTCCATACAAAAGCAATAGTTATTGATGAAAAGATAGCTTATTTTGGAAGCACAAACTGGTATAAATATAGTATAGAAAAAGCAGTTGAAATAACTGTAAGGGCAAAAATAGAGAATATACAAGAATTTAACAATCAAATAAATGAATATTGGGAGAATTCCAAGACCATAACTTTTGAAAATAAATCTTTTGAAAAAAAAGATTCTAAACCAATAAATGATGAGATTATCGATCCTATCGCAAGAAAAGTACTTGAAAATGATCCTAAAGCATTTTATATAGGTAAAAAGAAGAATTACTAAATATCTTCCAATTTAATAATTCAAAATAGCCCATTCATCATAATGAACAACATGATCAACTACCCCCTGCTCAACATTGTTCTTCCGAAAAATATTCTTTGAATTAAAAATTCATTTTTTAGAAACAACAATTTCAATTGTCTGACCATGTTTAGGCTTCAATTCATTTAACATTTCTTTCAAATCAATTTTATCCCTTAAGTCAAATTCACCAGTTTTATATTTTACAGCACGAGTTTCTTTTTTAATAGAATCTACCATTTTATCATCTCCTACGAGTTTATGTCTTTAAACCTAATTTTCGATCTTTACAAAAATAAACTAAATACTTATTAAAGTTCAGAAGTTTTCTTTGGATTTTTCATTAATTTACGAACCATTACATAACGCTGATTTTGTGTAAAAGCCGTAGACTTCCCTGCTTTAGATTTAGTGTCATTTATTATTTCATTTTTTAATTTAATTGTGTCCTTTGAATCTTTTGAGGAAAGAAAAATTACTTTATTTCTATAACCCAATCTACCAACAGAATCACTCTTTTCTAAACTTTCTAACAATGATAAGAGTTTTCTTTTAGTATTTTTAGATAAATTTGCGTTTTCTACTCCTTCCAGAGTGAATTCCACATCTTCTACTTTACCCAATATTTTTGGTATGTATCTGGAAATTTTACCATCAAAATAAAACCCAAAATAGTCTACTGGTCTAAATGATCTTCCAGGTTGACACATGTAAACAGAATGCTCTAAATATTCATCTAAAGCTAATTTAGCAGGGACAATAACTGCATCCTGCAAATAACTGATTTTTTGCTCACGATCAGAACTTTCAAAGACATCAATTTCACCAGGGCCAAATAAACCATTAGATTTCCTTATTGCTTGAATATAAGGTTTAATTTTTCTTATAAATGACATAATCCATTCTGGATTATTTCCATCATGTAATTCTATTTCCCAATTATGGAAATTATTTTTATCTTCAATAAAAATGGATTTTATAGCTCCACAACGATAAATAAAGTTAATTTTTCGTTTTAGATATTTTTTCCACCATTTCGGATCTTTGATATGATAATCTTTCTCATAGTCAAGTTCATTAATGATTTTTTCAATATCTGGAAATTTAAGTTCTGATTCCTCTAAATTAGTGACTTTCTTGCTAAAATCAATGGTTTCAGTTCCTTTAGTTCCATTACAGATACTACACAATGTTTGGAGATTTTCATCAGAATTATCCACACCAAAATAACGAGGATTAATATGATCTACCTGTAACAGATATTTTGCATCTTCTCCACAACATAAACACTTGTATCCATCTCTTTTCTTTATTCTACGTTTTTGAGCAGGATTTAGCTCCAACAACAATATTTTATTAACAGCATATTCTGCAGCTTCACGCAATTTCTCATTATCGTCATTCTCAGAAGTCTCAATTAGTAGTTCCAATGTGTCTTCATGTATAGCATCTTTAGTGCCTATATCCATTAGATCATTACATGAACCTATTTTTTCATCCAAAGTACCACTTTTGAGTTTTTCTACTAATTTTTGTTCTTCAGTAGTAATTTCATCTATTATAAAACCGTTTTTCTTCTTTAAAATCCAATCAACGCTTGAATTAAACTGTGACTTAAATAAATCATAAGTATAATAAATTGTAGTCCATATCTGATTTTTATCTTCATATAATTCTCTTAATTTCTGATCCACAGTTCTAGGACCATAATCTGCATCTATAAATTCTTCTGCCATCATATCCAGATCATAGTTATCCCTATCTTCAAATTCAAGGAATTCTGGAGCTTTATTATATCTATCTTGAGCTATATGAAGTGATATTCTAAATATATTCTTTAATATATCTCGATCTATCTGTTCTTCTGCTGGAGTGAAAAATTTATTACATAACTCATTAATTTCATCTTTACAATCTTCAAACTTAATTTCCTCATCATCAAATTTTTCTATGTTAAATCCTTGAAGATAATCTATTAATCGTCCATATCCTTCTTTATTGTCTTCAAAGACCAAAATAAGTTCATTTACTTTTCCATCACTTCCATCAGCATTTTCACTTTCATTGGATTTAAAGAATTTAGTAGGATACCATCCAACAGGCATTGATGAAAAGAAAGATCCATTTATAGATTCTCCCCTGCCTAATTTATCGATTAAACCTTGAATCACCTTAACTGAGATTAAATCCCATGGAGGATTTATACTCGGTTCTTCCCCCATTTCTCTCTTAGCCCCCCATGTCTTAGGATCCCATTTTGCCCAGTTAATTTGTTGTTTCCAGTTATCTATAAAAAATACAAGATGAGCATCTTCAGTTCCGCCAAAACGAGGGCCTCGTAAAGCTCTTCCAACCATTTGAGTTAATAATATTTCACTTGTTGTTTGACGAGTCAAAAAAACGGAATCTACATTAGGAACGTCCGTACCCTCAGTTAACATCCTTATATTAACTATAACTTCTAAATTATTGTTTTTAAATTCTTCAAGCGCGTTTATATTCTCCCGTTCCTTTCCACTTGCAGAATACATTACATCTGAACGAATGCCGTTATCTAAAAGTAATTTATTTAAATATTCACATTGTTCTCGCCTATCAGCAAAAATAATAGTTTTTCCATATCTATTTTTATTTTTTACATATGTATCTACAATGTATTGATTCCTATTTTTATTTTCTGCAAGTCTTTTTATCATTTTTTGAGGAATATCTTTCTCATATTCTCGTACTAACCTTTGATATTCCATATCATCCAATTCGAGAGGTATTTCAGTTTCTGATTCTATTGTATGGGGATTAGCCAGTATTTTTTCAAAGATCAAATCCTTAATTTGTGCTTGATAAATAATTTCTTGTGGAAAAATTTCTTTAAGCCATCCTCTCTTTTCTTCATCATTATAAGTAGGCGTAGCTGTTAGTCCTAGAATATACATTTCAGGGAAGCGCTCTCTTAATGATTCTCTTATTTCCTGCGAATCATCGCCTATTAACAATTTACGATAACTTGGAGCTGGAGCATGGTGAGCTTCATCAAAAACAACGATTAATTTACCACATGCAGATTCTAAAAACTTCTCAAGTTTGGGATGTTTATTTTTATACGCATTGGTGATTGTTTGTAGTGTCGCAATGACAATATCATCACTTTCTTTAATTTGATCGACTTTAAAATTATTTGGAGAACCAGAAACTACCCTTATACCAATATTTTCAATTGAATTAGATATCCAACCTATTTCATACCCCTGATTTTTATTTTCAGGTAGGAAACTAAAATATGCTTGTTCAAGAAGGTGGTGAGTATGAGCTAGCCAAAGGATCTTATATCCTTTTGAAATTGGCCCTTGACATAAAAATCTTATAGCAGTAAATGTTTTCCCACTTCCCGTAGGTAAAACCATAATAGTTCCTGAAGGCTGTTCAGCTGCTTCAAACCATTCATTAAGCTTATTTATTGCATCTTGCTGATGATTTACAGGCATTCTAGTTGATACATTTTGTCTACATAATTCTAAATCATTTTTAAAAAAGAAATCTGCTTTTTCTTTGCGTTTTGGTATGGTCATCTCATAAACATCCCCTTATGCATTATTTGGTGATTTGAAATGGACATTAATATAATTTACTATTATTAAGCATGACTCTACTAAAAAAACAATTTAATTAATTATAACTTAAAAAATCAATAAACAATAACTTAACTTATTTAGTGACATTAATTAAATTAAAGAATAAAATGATTTGATTCTAAATGAAGCCCTCTAGAGATAAATGCCCCTTTTATGGCATTTTTAAGAAATTTCTGTAAGAAATAGATGATTATTTTGTGGAAAATTTACATTAAATAAGTAATGATTAATAAGTATAATTGATGGAGGGCTAAAATTTAATTTACAATCCCAATAATTGTTTTTTCTTTAATTTAAACTCTTCTTCCGTTACAATGCCACTATCTCTTAATTCAGCTAGTTTTTTAAGTTCTTCCATAGGACTTATTTCAGATACAATTTTTGTCTCTTGAGGAGTATTGATCATATCTATTTTCTCACGAATTAAATCATAAAATGATTTTAATCTAAAATCATGACTTTTAAATGAATATTCAACACTAGACAGATAAATTTGAATACTGGGTTTTGCTAAAATTTTTCCCGCATCATAATCTATGCTTGTTATTTTATCATAACGAATATGTTTAGTACCTCTATCGTGATCTAACCAAAAACTCCTTTTATGAATAATTACTTCTTTATCATCTAATTCCATAGTACCAGATATATAAGATTTATATTCGTCTAAACTTAATCTTCCAGGCATAGATTCATAAAAAGAAATATTTATCATTGGATTTTTCGGAACTAAATCGTCTTCTGTTTCAAATCCTTCAATTAATGTTGTTCTCCAGGCGCTATCCGCAGATCCTGCAATTTCTGGATCACTATCAGAAGATAATGCCTTTAATGTTTCAAGAGACTTAGAATCGCCCATATTTTGGAGAGATTTAATTGCATATTTACGTATATCCGTATTAGCATGGTTTGCCAGGAAAATAATACTTTCTATTTCCTTTGAATTTTCCATTTGCCGAATTTCATCTCTAGAAATCTTTAATTCGTCTTTAATATCTGATTGTTGAATTTTTTGTAGTGATTTGTAGGTTGCTTCTCTTACCTCACTTTTATCATCATTTAGGCACTTCAATAGAGGATTATAAGCAGCTGGATCTCCTATTTTACCAAGCGCTTCTGCTGCACGAATACGGACTTTCTCTTCTGAATCTTCTAGTGCATTTATTAGTGGTTCAACACTGCGTTCATCACCTACATTTATAAGGGCATTAGCAGCCCTTCTCCGAACATGCCTATCATCCTCCTTTAACATTCTGTTAAGAGGTTCAACAGCCCGAGGATCACCTATAATGCCAAGTATATCGCATACCTTTCGCTTTTGTTGACCATATTGATTAGTATGTTTATAATCTTCATCTAAACACTGTATGAGCGATTTAACAGCAGGTTCGCCAATCTTTACTAAATCATCTGCTGCATCATTACAAATATCCTTATTATCACTAGAAAGATCTAGAATCAGATTTTCAATTTTAACAGAAGTATCAACCTTATTCCCCCTATTATGGATACTATTAAGTGCATCAATTGCAGCTTTACTCACATCACCATAATCATGTTTTAATCTATTTAATGGCATAATGGCAGTTTCATCGCCGAATTTTCCAAGAGCTATAGCAGCACGTAATCGAACTTTACTTTCTGAATCTTTCAAAGCTTCTATCAATGGAGGAATACTACGTTCATCACCTATACTTATAAGAGCATTAGCAGCTCTCCGCCTAACATGCCTATCATTATCATTTAACATTCCATTTAAATAAGGAACTGCACGAGGATCACCCATAATGCCAAATGCATCACATGTTTTCCTTCTAACTTTATCATTAGGATCATTTAAACTTCTAATTAAAGCATCAAAAGCAGGTTCACCCATTTTAGCCAAATTAGTTACTGCAGAATTACGAACTTCACTGTTTGGATCCTTAAATTTCTGAATTAAATTATATATACCATTTTTATTCATTTTTTGAGGGGTTTTAATGACCCCTATGTCATTCTGAATTAATTTTGTTCCACACTCACCACAAAACTTGCTATTATCATTATTTTCAGCCCCGCATTCTCTACAAAACATATGTTTCCCCATATTTGGTTTTTTTGGAACTGTTATTTAACTATTTTTAATAAAAAAAATTAATAAATGACAATATAATTTCATAATAAGTAACATTAATAATAAATTAAATTTATTTTTTAATTGACTCCTTAAGCCTATTCAATGTTTTATCCATTGTTTCAGCTTCTTTAAGTGCTTCTTTTTTACTTTCCTCAAGCACATCTTCATATTTTAAAATTACAAGTGGTAACCCTTCACTTACAAGTGATCTTATTGATTTTCCCGTTTCCCCTTTAATTTTTGTAAGTAATTTGTATAAATCTGCAGGCACATCTATTGTGACTTTGCTGCTTGTTGTTTTCGACATTGTGTCAATCCTCATTTCCTCTTTTGATTCTATACTCTTTATTGACACAATCTTTATTTTACTCTTATTATATGATTGTTGTTCTGATTATTTAAGTGAAACTCTTAAGAGCTTAAGAGTTAACGAGTTATATTTATATAGTGAAAGTCATAAAGAACTGTACGAAGGTGGCGTGAGGTCATAAAATGAAACCCAAGAACACCAGTTTAGTCAATATTGGATATCTGAAAAATAAAAATACGTATCATACAACTTTTCAAATTTCTAATTTGAATACTAAACAAAGAAAACATGTTATGGAATTAAAAAAGACACTTAAATTAGATAATTTCAAGATATATGAAACAGGAGCCGATTTATACGTATTCAAATATTTTACTGCTATTGAGTTCGAGGTGTATAAATCGCTTGTAGAATTCGCAAAAAAGAGCGTGCTTCCTGAAAGAATCGATTCAAAGATTTTAGAGGTAGAACTAGACATTTGTATGTTAGAAGAAGAATTAGAAATCCATATTAGTAGGCTTAGTGAGACACATGAGCTTAAAAAGTATTAGGAATTAAATAAAAAATGCTTTATAAATTTCAACATAGTTTACAGAACATAAACAAAATGTTTACAGCTCGTAAACTTTCTTATAAGTAGGTATCATTTCCAATTACCCCTACCAAAATATTTAAGGTATTACATACACAGATAGTGTAGGGTGGTACTATGGTAAATGTTACAAAAAAATATCAGGTAACGATTCCAAAGGAAGTGCGCGAAGATCTTAATATTCATCAAGGAGACAAAGTAGTCTTCGTAAAAAACAGGGAAGGAAACTGGGTTATGATGACAGTTGAAGAATTACGTGACAAGATGATGGAAGCATCAAAAGATATCGAAAAAACCATAGAAGAATCACGAAAAGGCTTTAAAAAAGGAGTCAAAAGAAACCTGGACTCATTGAATGAACAAAAAAATTAATATCTGCAGGCGATTAGATGAAACTGGCCCTAGATACCAATGTGTTTAATAACAGAAAATTCTGTGACTGGCTTTTAAGTTCCAGTGAAGTGAAATATTTGCCTGCTTTTGCTTATATGGAATATCTTTACCATAATCTTAAAAAGGGAAATACAGAATCTATGGTAAATGCATTTTTAGAGCAGATGAATATTACCATTGTTCCATTTGGAAAAAATGAAGCAGCTGCAGCCGCTCGTGGATCTCTTGGAAACTGGGATTTCGGTGAAAACGCACGAGATTACGCTATAGGAGCTACAGCCATCATATTAAATGCAAGGCTGGTTACAAATAATATAAAACATTTTAAATGGATGGAAAATGTCATAACACCCGAAGATATACTTGAGAAATAATTGATTTATTGAGCCATCAAAGTTTTAAAAATAACCAAAATTTAAATTATCCTATTTTTTATCTTTTGCTTTCTTTTCCTCGCATTCCTTAGCAAGTAAAAGACGATATGTCACTTCTTTAGCCCTTGCAGCATGATCAAGTTTCCAGTTTTCAACTGCATTATCATTGATTTCTTCCAGTAGTTCTACAGGAATCATTACCCTTATCTGTTTTCGTTCTGAGTTGTTCCATATGGTTTCTGCTTTTTTTCTGTCGGCCATACTTTATTGTGGACGTCTATCTGTATTTAATCATTGTTAAGCATATACTTATATGTACGTACTCATGTACATATACATATGAAGGTGGGATCGAAGTTAAGGAGGCGAAAAGAATGCCACTTTTAATCAATTATGAAGAAACCCAATCTGCCAAAGAAAAGTATCTAAAAATGGGAATAACAAACGATATTGAAATTTGGCTGACTATACACAGCTGGAAAATAAGAAAACTTGGACTTGAATTAAACGGAAAGCCACTTGCAGAATTAATAAGATTGGATGAAAAGTTGCTGGTTGTTATTAATGAGGAAACTAAAAAGATGAAAGTCTTAAATGATGTGGAAATTGATGAAATTTGATTTGTTCCCTTTTCTCCGCAAGCGAAAAAACTCTCAAAATCCGTAGGATTTTGGAGCAGCAAATCGAAGATTTGCATGCTTGTTTTTTCGCGAGGCTTTCAAAAACCAAAGGTTTTTGATGCCCCGAAAATCGGAGATTTTCGAGGGATTTTTTGGTCCATGCACTCAAAATTCGTAGAATTTTGGTGTTTGAAAATCGAAGATTTTCAACCGTGAAAATTGGAAATTTTCACATGCCCCAAAATCAGAGATTTTGAGGGCTTTTTTTGAAAAAAGGTGGATGTGAAACTGCTTGTTGTTATCAATGAGGAAACGAAGAAGATGCTGGTTCTGAATGATGTGGAGTGCAGTGATTTCTAAGATGGTTTACTTTTTTCGAGCAAAAGATTTTAAAATAGTCCCAATTTTAGATTATGTTAAGATTTAATAATGCTCGCGCAGAAAGACGGTTACAGAATGTCAATAATGGAACTTTACTCAAGGTTTAAATATAAGTTGTTCTATAAAATGAACACATGTTCGAAAAAATGAACATTTTCTCAAAACCATCCTTGAAAATACTGTGTTTTCTCGGCAGAAGATATAGAGAAGAATACCACATGCGCGAGCTTGTAAGAAAACTTGAAATAGGGCTAGGCTCTGCAAGCAAATATTTAAACATGTTAGAACAGGAATGCCTTGTTACAAAAGAAGAAAAAGGAAAATTAAGTATATACAAGGCAAATATGGAAAATCCACTGCTAAAAGAGCTCAAGGTAATTTTTACAATGCTTGAAATAGATGAAATGGTCAATGATTTAATGACTATTTCAAATCAAATTATCCTGTTTGGAAGCTGTGCAGACGGTGAAGATTCTGATAAAAGTGATATAGATCTATTTATCCTTTCAGATAAAATGAAACATGTAAATAAGAAAATAAACCAGCATCAAGTCAATATAACAAGAAGAATATCCCCTATTATCGTTGATGATGCAGAATTAAGGACAATGCGAGAAAATGATAAGCCTTTTTATTCCAGAATAAAAAAGGGAAAGATTTTATATGAAACTTCAATTTGAAAGATGTAAAGATAGAGGTAAAATTGTACAGATTAGAGCAGATGCTGAATTAGTGGAAAAAGAACTCAAAGAAGCATACTGTGATTTAGAATCCGCTGAAAAATCCTTAAAAGACAGAAATCACAAATGGGTAATTGTACAGAGTTACTATTCAATGTTCCACTCTTTTAGAGGGCTGCTTTTCAGTAGAGGTTACCGCGAGAAAAGTCATATATGTCTTAAATTTGCAATTGAAGCTTTATTTGTGGACGAAGGGATTATAAGTGAAGATATACTTGATGATTATGATTTTGCAATGAAAGCAAGAGAAAGGGCAGATTACAGTTATATCTATAATGAAAATTTATCACATGATATGTTTGAATCAGCGAAAAAATTGATTAGTGAAGTAGAAAACTTGCTTTAATTTGAAAATTACAGATTTATACATTTTCTTATTTGTAGATAATTGTGGATGAAATGCGATAGAAAAATATAATGATCCAGTAAATATCTCAGTGAAGTGTATACTTGATGAAAAAGTCCTTTTTCAAAGAATTGCCACCTGTTCCCTGAGTATTACATCTTTTAAAAGAGGTTTAATTGTACTATATTCTACCAGATCAACTTTTCTTCCCAATTTTTCCTCAATTTCAAGCTTTAAATCAACAAAATCCAGAAGACTAATATCCTTTTCAATTTCAACTAAGATATCAATGTCACTGTCTTCCCGCAGCTCACCCCGAACTACTGAGCCAAATAGTCCTGCTTTTTTGACCCCGTAATGCCCTAAAATAGGAAGTATTTTTCTTTTTACATCCTCAATTTCAAGCTGCGTTTCTTTTTTCATATTAATCACGATGTTATAGGGATTTCACACTGACAAATTCCATATCTTCCATTATATTCTGTTTTACTCTATCTTTTAAGCCGCCAGGAGTGACAATTTCCACTTTAAACCCGACTAAATCAGAAAGATGATCTTCTAAATCAGACAGCTCAAGGAAATCAGGAGTTTTTTGAAATTCAACCATTAGATCAAGGTCGCTTTCTTCTGTCTGTTCTTGACGAGCATATGATCCAAATAAACCAATCTTTCCCACGTGGAAAACTTTTTTAAGATATGGGAGATCCTTTTCCAGGATTTCTAAAACTTCAGCTTTGGTTTTCATATAAATCACAAACTCATTTCACTATTTCTGTACAATTTAATATATTTGTAATTCCATTTATTAAAATTAATGTGAATAAATGGAACTTGAAAAAAGATTATTGAATTTTAAAAATCATGCAGATATGCCTGCTAAAATAGCCTGCTTTTTAAATGTTTTTGAATCATGATGGTCATTTAGACTTTACTTCAGATTCCATAAATTCCTTCAAATCCCTAACCGTTGCCATGAAGCTTGCAGGGAATACTATGGTAGAGTTTTGCTCACTGGCTATCTCACTTAGTACCTGTAAATTACGCAGCTGAAGTGCTATAGGGTGTTCAGTTATAATGTCTGCAGCATCACCGAGTTTTTGAGCTGAAAGGAATTCACCTTCTGCAGAAATAATTTTAGCCCTCTTATCTCTTTCTGCTTCCGCTTGCTTTGCCATTGACCTTCGCATCGTCTCAGGTAAATTAATATCTTTAATTTCTACTGCAGTGACCTGTACTCCCCACGGTTCGCTGTGTTTATCGATTATTTCTTTAATTTTTTCATTTATCTTTGAAGTTGAAGATAACACATCATCTAAAAGGAACTGACCTATTACATTTCTCATGGTGGTTTGAGCAATCTGGTTAACGGCAGTATTGTAATTTTCAATGTCAACAACGGCATCATAAGCATTTACAACCTTATAAAATGCAACAGCAGCCACATCAATGGATACATTGTCCTGAGTTATTATTTTTTGAGCAGGAACCGGCATAGTAACAATTCTAAGGGATATTTTTTCCAGCCTATCTATTACAGGGATAATAAGACGAAGCCCAGGATCTCTAACTCCTATTATCCTACCTAAACGAAAATGGACTCCTCTTTCGTATTGGTTTACTACACGTATTGAAAGTCCCAAAATGATCAAAATTATAATCCCTACTATAAAAAGAGTCACCAGATCTACTGCTGCCATTTTCAACCTCCAAAATATTTGATTTTGGGGTTTCGGAAATCTTTGATTTCCTTCAACCTCCAACATTCCAATTTTCTTTTATTATATTATTGTTTACTACGTAAATGAAACTATCTGTTAACTATGAATCTACTATTTGCAACCTGTAAAAATGAATTAATTTAAATTTAGGTTTAAAAAAATAATTTCAGAAGGACGTGACAACTATCAAATTAGTTGCAACAATTTTAACAGCTGCCCAATTAATTCAAACTTTCTATAAATAGGCTTTTCAGTTTGTTTGCTTCGATTTTTCTGCATTTTTGATCCCTCTTTTTGACTACCTATTAGACAACTCATTTGACTACTTTTTACTGACATTATTGTTTACAGAGCATAAACAATGTTTACAAATTGTAAACTAATTTTATTTACAGTTATAAAAACGTTAAATGAAAAAAAGCAACCATTGTTAATTTATAACGCCAGCGAAATTCCATAAGTCCCGCAGAAGCCCTTCAAATTATCGTCAGACCTTAAAACATACTTATCCTCATCTTCCAGATAAGTCAGGATATCAAGCTCCAACAGGACCCACATATAATTTTCAAAGACAGAAAACTGCTGGTCTCCAATCACAACTTTAAGCTCATCCTTTGAAAACGGCGTGTCCAGGTCTATGTACTTGCTCAGTTCTACAAGTCCCTGTGCAGCGTTCCTTTTCCGAGTACAGCTTTTACACCGTGATGTGTATCCCCTCTCATTGGATTTAGTCTTGTAAAACTGAGAAAGAGGCAGTTTCTCGCCGCAGTCTTCACAGACAATATGGGTTTTTAAAGAGGCATCGTCTTTGTTTTCGCCGGAAAAGTCCACAGTTATGGTTTTGGCCTTGTTTTTCTCCTTCAAAGCCAGGTATCTTTCCTTTAAATTGAAATGGTCAACTTTTAACCGGTGATAATCGCTGTTCAGCTCGACATATTTAGTTTTTAATTGCGAGTCTGGAACATTATCTACTTTAAGATTTTCTTCTTCCAACTGCGATAATCTGACCTTTAATTCATTAAAATCAGTTTCCAGCCTGTAATTATCATTTGATAATTCTTCATTGTGTTTCTCAAGGTCAGTTATATTACTGCCCTTTTCCTCTAATTTAGAGTACTTTTCAAGTAATTCATTGTATTTATTTTCCAGGTCCTCATTTTCATCTTTAAAACTCTTCAGTTCAAGATTCGTTTCCCTCAAATTAGAGAAGTTATCCTTAATCTCGCTTAATTCACTGTTTAACTCGCTGTTTTCTTTATCTAATTTCGAAAACTTTTCCTGCAGTTCATTATAGTTGTTTTCTAATTCGGAATTAGAATTGGCACTTTCTTTTAATTTCAAGTTTTCTTCTTCTAATTTAGAAAAAGTATCCTTCAATTTACTGTAATTTTCATCCAATTCAGAATTTTTAGTTATCAGACCATTATATTTATTTTCTAATTCAGGATCCAAATTAGCTCTATTTAGTTTAATATTTTCCTCTTCTAATCTAGAAAACTTGTCCTTCAATTTATTGTAACTCTTACTCAATTCAGCATCTTTAGTTAACAGCTTACCATTGTACTTTTCTAAATCAGTGTATTTCTGACTTAAATCGTTATAGGCAGCTGCCAATTCTTTTAATTTAAAATTTTCCTGTTCCAATTTAGAAAAGTTTTCTCCCAGTTCTTTGTGGTTTTCATATAATTCCAGGTGTTTATTTATTAGTTCCTGGTTGTGCTTCTCTAAAACGACGTATTTGAAATTCAGCTTCTTATGGGCCTCTTCAAATTCTTTTAACCTCCAAATTTCCTGTTTCAACTCGGAATTTTTATTTTCTAACCCATTGTTAAACTTCCTTAAATTTGCGAGTTTAAGGGATTCATGGCCCAATTCTGTTTTTAATTTCTGGTTAGTCTCTATTAATTTCTTTAATCTTTTCTTTAAATCTTGATCAATGCCCTCTAACTTATTTATAGGATTATCTTTTAATTTCAAATTTTTATCCTTTTTAGATAAATCAATTATTCCTGAATTTCCTGTGTCTAATCCAGGATTCATATATTTTGATTCAGAAAGCTGTTCAGGATAGTTTGCCGTTGATTTAGAGTTCTTATTTTCGAGTCTCGAATATTTGTCCTTAATTGCATTTATCTTATCCTTTAATTCCAGGTTTTCCTCTTCAACTTCTGAATTAATATCTTTTAGTTTGTCCTTGAATTCTTTAAGTTCCTGAATTTCACTTTCAAGCTCTAAATTGACATCTTTTAATTTAGAGTACTCATTTTTAAGGTCCCTGTTTTTTTTCTTCAGCTGGTTATAACCTTTTTTAAGGAGTAAGTTTCCTTCCTCCGATTTAAAATTATTTAAATCATAAAACTGGCTTACAAAATCTTGCAGTGTCTCATAATACTCTAAATTTCCGCCGCACTGGCAGGTATCGAACTCTTCTGGTGATTCTTCGTCCTGTAATTTATAAACATCACTACAGGTATCACATATTAAATAACCCATTGTATCATCTGATTGATAGTCTTTAATCGATTACATAATCTATAATTATTTAATCATAGTTTTACAGGATTTACAGGCATCACATATTACCAGTATATCATCTGATTTTTAATAGCATTTAATTGATTTACAAGTATCCTTAACTTATAATCATCTAATTATAGTTTTACAATAATATTACCCAGTATATCATCTAATTTTTTGATAGTCTTAGTTTAAATCATCTAATTTGATAGTTTCGCAATAATTTATAGATATCACATAATAAATAACTCATTATATCAGCTAATTCCTGATAGTCTATGAGTCAGTTTACAGGCACTACATAACCCAATTTAAATCATCTAATCATTGATAGTTTTGCAGGGATTTATTATTTTCTATCTTAATTAAAGAAAAATATATTAATTAATCCATGGAGATATTTTTATTCATTACATTACAATTTCCATCTTAGGGCTTCTTATTTAAAAAGCTAATTTCACAAAGGCGGGGTTTATATCAAACAGCAAAAACTAACGACAGCTGAGGAAAGTTCAAAATACTGGATTTGCCGAATAGATGAGGAATATTTAAGCAGAATAAACGAGCAAAAGATACTGTGTATCTCAAATTCGCAGTCAAATGCCGTAAAGTCTGTCAAGGCTGAAGATAAAATATTATTTTTCATTCCCTTTCAAAAGAGTATCTCATTTATAGGCTACGGCCCAGTAGAAGATGTATTTGATGATCCAGAATACCTTTTGAGATCATTAAAATCAGGGAGAAAGATTAAATTAAAGGGCATAAAATATTTCACTGAACCAATACCGGTAAAAGACATTGCAGGCAACCTTAAATTTATAAAAAATAAAGAAAATCTGCCTTATCCATTTAAATCAGAATTTACAGAAATCAACGAGGAAGATTTTAATTATATAACCCGAAGAATGAATTCAAGCAAAGCTTTTCCTGTTTATTTTGAGAATATGTCCTTTACAATGGATGAATTTTTAAATAATTCAATTAAAGGGCTGTATGAGTTGGTTAAAAACACTGAAGAGTCCAATCAAATTGAAATAAAGGAATTTGTCCGGCTTTTACATAAATTCGTAAACTCTTATGGCATTTCTAAGAGCTACGAAGACATCTTAGAATACTACTCGCAGAATGTCTGGAAATTAGGGTTCAAGCACAGCCCGTCGAGAAATCCAGATAATTTAGTTGAATTATACGGCCCAAGAGGCAATTCACATAGATTTGGATACATAAAACTAGTTTAGGGGTATTACATGGACGACTACGAAGATATTATTCACGCTTTAAAGGAAGGTAACGTACCGCCGAAGGGAACTTCCGAGATATGTGTAGGTAGAACCCTTGAAATTGAAGAAATGAAACGCTTATTTGAAAAAATAAAAAACGGTAAATCTGCAACTAAATTCCTTGAAGGTGATTACGGCGGGGGAAAATCATTCCTGCTCAAAGTAATCGAGGAAATTGCCTTTAAGGACAACTTTGTAGTTTCCAAGATAACCATAACCCGTGATATTCCATTCTATAAATTTGAAGAAGTGTACAAAAATATAGTCCAGACCTTAAGATGTAAAACAGGGACTTCCCTAGAACATATTATCGAAAGATGGCTTACCGGGCTTAGAATGGTTGCAATGGAAGAAACTGGTGATCTCACAAGACAGAATGCCATTGTAAGTGAAAATATGGTCCAGGACCTTGAAGAAACCAGAAAATATGCCAATTCATTTGCAATTGCAATAGAAAAGTATCACCAGGCATTAATTTCTGGAGATACCGAAACTGCCAATTACGCGCAGGCATGGCTCCGGGGAGACTCCAATATCCCATTTGCAGTGAAAAAGAAGTTCGGGGTCAAAGGAGATGTGACCAAAGAAAATGCATTCACATTTTTAGAAGCATTATCCGCATTTGTAAGGTCATTAGGATACAGCGGGCTTGTAATTCTAGTAGACGAAGTTGAATACATCAGGTCTCTCCAGATGACTAAACTCAGGGATGGGGCTTACGATTACATCCGTTTTATATTTGATGAGTGTAATTTAGGTAACTTTGAAAGCACTTTATTTATATTTGCAGGTACAAGTGAATTTTTCGAAGACCAGAAGAAGGGAGTGCCTTCCTACCAGGCATTGTATGACAGGATAAAAGACGCCTTAGATACAGATCACAAGGATCTCCGAAAGCCCATAATGCGGCTTGAAGGGTTTAAAAAAGAAGAATTGAAGGAATTAGGGTCTAAAATAGTAGAAATGCACGCCCAGGTTTACGATTGGGATGCAGGTTCTAAAATGAACTCCATCATCGATGAACTGGTGGACATACATGAAAATAATGCCCTTTTAACTGGAGGTAAAACGACCCCAAGGGAATTTGTAAGGACATTTTTAAGTGTCTTGGATACTATTCAACAGAACCCTGCAGAATTAGATTCTGATGAGGCTATTTTGAAGATATTTGAAGAAAGAGAAGTAGAGGAAGAGTGGTAAAATAACCCACGTTTTCAATACTTTAGATCCTAGACTGCAGAGGTTTATAGCAAACCGTATGAAATGGAAGGATTTAACCCCCATTCAGAAGGCAACCATACCTCGTTTTAGAGAAAATAAGGACATGTTAGTTATAGCGCCGACTGCCTCTGGTAAAACCGAGTCAGTTTTAATCCCTGTTTTTGATGATATCCTCAAAAACAATTTAGAACCTATGAGCGTGCTTTTTGTATCCCCGCTTAAAGCACTAATTAACGATACCCACCAGAGAATTGAATTCTGGTGTGATCAATTTGATCTAACTGCAACAAAGTGGCATGGAGATGTATCAGCGTCACAAAAATCATCATTTATTAAAAAACCAACTGACATACTCGTGATCACTCCAGAGTCATTAGAAGTCATTTTAATGAATAAGTCCAGTGAAATAAAGAATTCCATCTTTAAAAATTTAAAATACATAATCATAGATGAAATACACTATTTTGCGGATTCTGATAGGGGGACACAGCTTAATTCCATTATAAACAGCAGGATTAAAGCTTACTGTGGTAATGATATTTCCAGAATTGGGCTTTCAGCTACTGTGGGAAATCCAGAAACAATTTTAAACTGGCTGACTTCAAATGAAAATAGTGAAGTTGTGGCAGATAAAAACAGCAGGCCGTTTCAGTACAAGGTGAGTTATGCCGATGATTTCAAGATAATTCAGACAGTAAATAAATATTTAGATAAAAAAGTGGTGTTTTTTGTCCATTCCCGTAAAGAAGCTGAGAAATATCATAATTTATTTAAAAAGCATCTGAAGATAAAAAATATTTTTATCCACCATTCCTCAATCCACAAGGACGCACGAGAAGAAAGTGAAAGGAATTTCAAACAGGTTAAACATGGTCTAATGATAAGTACCAGTACTTTAGAACTTGGAATTGATATAGGAAATATAGATGTTGTAATCCAGAAGAACCCACCTTCAAATGTAAGTTCATTTCTGCAGAAGGTTGGAAGAAGCGGCAGGAGAACAAAAATTCAAAGAACTATACTTCTCTGTGACAGTGAGGAAGAAGTTGTCAAATCACTTGCAGAGTTATCTTTAGTGGAAGAAAAAAAATTAGAACACATTAAATTACCTGAAAAGCCAAAAGACATCTATTTCCACCAGATATTGAGCACTATTTTTGAATATGGAAGAATAAAGAAAAAAGACCTGTTTTTAATTCTTAAAGATTCCTACGTGTTTTCTAAAATTCAAAAAGGTGAATATCAATATTTTATAGATAACATGGTTGAAAAAGGGTTCATAGAGGAAAATGGCCCTTACCTCAGCCTGGGAGATATTTTTGAGAAGGAATTTGGGAAAAGGAACTTTTTAGAGTTTTACAGCGTGTTCTGGCCAACTTATGAATTTACAGTTTTAGACGGGCGTAAAACTATCGGCAGCTTAGATTCCGCCTTTGTTATCAGTACACTAGAAAAAGGCTCTAACTTTGTTTTAGGTGGAGAAGTCTGGACTGTGGTTAAGACTGACCATGAAAATTTCAGATTGAAAGTTAAAAAAGCAAAGGAAGGAGGAATTCCAAACTGGCACAGCGAAGGAGGGGTAATGGATTACCTGTTAACCAGGGAAATCTATGATATCCTGCTTGGAGACTATAATAAAGAAATTTTAAATAATTTTGATGAAGTCAGCCTCAAAGTGATAAAAGATTTAGAAGAAGAGGGTAGAATTTCAGGTTTTGAAAATGGTAAGATACCTGTTCAATTTTATTTTGAGGAGAATAAGGTCTTTATCTACACGTTTGCAGGTTTTAAGGTTAACTCGTTAATTTCTTCCATTTTCAAGTTTTACCATGATATAGTCAGTGCTCATGATACACCTTACTATTCTTCTTTTAAATTTAAAGGTAATCTGAAAATGGAGGATGTTGAACATATAGCCGCTAATATTAAAGATATTCTAGAAGATGAAGAGTTAGAGAAATTCATGCTGGAAAAAACAAAGAAATTTATAAAAAACAAATTCATCAAATATTTACCTGAAAAGGATCATGCAGAACTAAAAATGCAGATTTTATTTAATAAAGAAGATACCATCGATCTTTTTGAAAACAATTCTTTAAAATTGATTGATTCATCAGTTTTCAGCACATGGTGAATTTATTATTCCTTCTTTTTACCTGATTTCTTGGATAAATTCTCACCAAATTCCATATACCTCTCATGAGAGTTCAGGACAATCAAATTTTTCCGGGTTCTGGTCATTGCGGTATAAACAAGAGAGTCCAGATTCTCATTACCATTCCATCTTGTAGGGATCAGCATGATAACATGGATCGCTTCCCATCCTTTGAAACTGTGAATGGTACTTATCTTCAAACGGCTGTCTTCAAGAGGGAATGCTTTTTTGTGGCGGGAATATCTAGATCTATCTTCCTCAAAAACATGGTTCACCTCAATATTCCGTTTTTTAAATAGTTTAACAGCTTTCATTCCCATCTTTTTGGTAGGAAGTAGAATAACAATATCAGATGCCTGTCCTTCTCCAAAGCCCCTCTGCTGATATTTAAGTAATGCATATGCATTTTTTATTTCATGAAGCCAGTCGATCTGCTTTATATTTTTCCATTTAAAAATTGGCGGCCTTTCAAAAAGTGTTAACTGTGCGTATTCTTCTGATTCAATCATATTATCCAGGCCAAAGGTTTCGCTGAATTTATTAGCTACTGCGCCTATTTTTGGAGGCAGCCTGTAGATTGTGTTCAGCTCTCCCCATCTACCGCGGAACTTAACACTGGCCATATTATCGATCCAGCTGAGTTCGCGCCCGTAGATGTTCTGGTTTTTATCACAAACAAATAATAGTTCATCCCGTTCGTTTAAAAATTTAGATAATAAGTTATACCATTCCCATTTACAATCCTGACCCTCATCTATGAGTATAGCGTCGAATTTGAATCTGTCAATATTAATATCAGAAATTGCCTCTTCCACTCTAGGTACAACTTCATCGAAGTAATTTTTACTTGGTTTTGGTACAGACAGTTCATTTAAAATATCATTGCAGAATCCGTGAAAATGGTTGAAAGTGATGTTTTTCCATTCAAAATCAAGGGGTGTCCTTGCAATCATATCTTTAATGTAGTGCCATAGTGTAAGGTTGAATGTCATTACAAGAACTTTATGACCTTCAGCTGCTAATTTTGCTGCCCTGTATGCTATGACCAGAGTTTTTCCACTGCCTGCAGCCCCACGAATACGCCTATGTCCGGGCTTGGGTTTTGAGTGGTTCTTTTGCTTTGCAGTTAATTTAAGTTTCTCGCCCTGTCTTTTACTGTGAAATGGGGGATTTAACCAGAACTCTATTTCATCAGCCCATGCCTTTGCCATATAACTGCTTCTTTCAAAACCGGCACCTGGAACTATATAATTAATGTTATCTTTGGTTAAGTCGTCAAAACCAGCTATTGTCGGATAGCTGCGATTATCAAATAGTTCCCTTGCATTTTCTCCACTTATATTATGTAAGTAGATTCCAGTCTGCACAAGGGCAAACAATCTATTATTTTCATCGATTTTCTCGCCCATATCTGGAATTATTTGCTCAATTATCTTGTTCCTGTAATTATTCACCTGCTTTATATAGGCCGAAGTTTCTTCCAGGTTATATTCAGGGTCATAATTTACAGATTGCCATTCCTTGACAGAGTAGATCATTAATCCTACATTAGAGTTGAGGACAACAATATCTGGACGGCCGTTATTTAAATAAGGTCTTATAAAAATTTTCCAGTCTTCAGGCAAGTTGTCATCCAGAAAACGAGCCAGTGTTTCTTCACCTTCAGTTAAAGGTTCCTGAAATTTTTCGATTTTCTCCCATGGAGGATAAATTCTCATGTTATTCAAAATAAAAAGCTCCCAATTTAAAACTAAATTCAATGATAAATTCTTTATAATAGTAATAGTGGATTATAATAAAAATAGTTTTTATAAGTCTATATTTTTTATTTAAAAAATATTTTAATAAAACAAACATTGCATCTCTTAGAGGATATGTGAAAATAGTTTTTACAAGTCTACTTATTTTATTATTTAATAAGCATTATATAATCTTAAAATTTAGTAACAGTTAATTAAATTAATTCTAAAAACAGCCCTGTAATGGTTATATAACTAAAAAAGAAATGATAACATGATTTACACAGTAGGTCACAGCAACATGACTCAAGAATCTTTTGTTGAGATATTGAAGTCATTTAAAATAGATATTGTAGTAGATGTGCACAGTTCACCCTACAGCAAGTTTGTATCTCATTTCAATCGAGAGAATATCAAGAAAAGTTTGATAGAAAATGGTGTAAGATACATATTCCTTGGTGACTATATCGGTGGAAAACCAAGAAATAAGAAATATTATGAAAACGGTGAAGTAAATTACATGCTAATAGCACAAAGTGACCATTACAGCGAGGGAATAAACAGAATAATTGAATTGAATAATGAGAATAATATTGTTTTGATGTGCAGTGAAGAAGATCCTTACAGCTGCCACAGGCATAACCTGATATCACAAACCCTTGTTAAAAAGGGTTTGGAAGTAATTCATATTAGAAGAAACAGTGTTGATAAGATCAGTAAGCCTGATAAAAAAGATATTCAGACAACTTTGTTTTGAATTTATTCTTAGATAGAAAAAGTCATTCAAATATGCCTTATTTGGATTATATAAATTAAAATTATTTTTAAATTGAATCTTAAAGAATATCGTTTAAAGATATTTGCTAATAGACTATAACTGTAAAAACAGTATTCTATTTTGTTTTTGAAAATTATGTCAAAAGTTTCGAGTGCATCTTACAGTCACTCTCGTGAAATTATTACTTTAATAAAATTAGTGTTAAATTTGTGTTAAAAACCAATTCAAAAATAGTCAAGTGTAATTTTGAGAGTGGCCGGCAACGTTTTAAGCTTCCCATAAAAGACATTATAGTACCACTTAAAACGCAGGAGGACTTTACTTCTGGGATCGAAACGAGACCAGGTGTATCCCCTCCGCTATGGT
>JAEZKE010000005.1 GCA_023436175.1 Methanobacteriota archaeon | reverse complement strand
GCTAAAAGTTCGACTTTTGTGTCGTCGCCTTCTTCCACAAGAATCATTTCTTTTGCTTCTTGTGCGATGGCTTCAGCATTTCCGACTATGTCGAGATCTAATTCTCTTCCTAATATTTTTCCTCCGGCAACCTTTCCGGATCTTAGAGCATTCTCTATACCTTCAAGGTTTACTGCTATAGTCCTCTTAATACCCTGCACGATACTTCTGATCGCTGGGTTTCTCAAAGGACTTAGGGCTTCTAGTGGAACTTGTTCTTCAACAAGATTGCCTCTGTCGTCGTACAAGTCGATCTTATCTTCAAATCTTGCCATTTTTTCCCTCCTGAGAAAATTTTCGCATATCAATTCCGATTTTAAGTACCAATCATCCAGAGTAAATGACCCTTGCCAGTGTTCATTTATAGGGAATCATTTCAAGTACATATTGATATACGAGACTGAATTTGTAGTCTTATATATTATTAAACTTTCTTTCTGATTCAAGTAGAAAGACTTATAAAGTATAATCGTCTTATGTTTATTTAGTATATTTAACCACTTTTTGATGCAATTAATTCAATTTTTTAGGAAATTATTTATTTTATGTTTTAAAACAAAGTAGATACTATGCAAATCGTAGCTGACGTAGGTGGAATACCTGGAAAAGACTGTAACGGTTTTTGTAAATACTGTTACTTTAGAAAAGTAAAAGGCACAGAAGCTCTAGGATGCAAAAATTGTTCTTTAGGCAAAGTTGGATGTGACAGTTGTACAAGTGGAGTTAGAGAAACAGGAAATGAATTTCAATCACCTTTTTTTGTTATAAGTTCCGTACAAAGCTCTCTTATGTTAGGAAATTATCGTGATGCTAATTTAAAAGTAAATATAAGTGGAGGAGGAGATGTAAGCTGTTATCCTCATCTCTTTGACATTGTTTCTGCATTCTCTGATTTTGGACTCCCAATACACCTTGGATATACCAGTGGTAAAGGTATAAACGATGCTAAAATGGCAGAAGATCTCGTTTCAAAGGAAGTTAATGAAGTAACATTTACTGTCTTTTCCACAGATCCCAAGATAAGAAGGGAATGGGTAAACGATAAAACTGCAGAAGAATCACTTAAAGCTCTTCAAATATTCTGTGAAAGCTCAGAAGTACACGCAGCTTCGGTTATAGTACCTGGAGTAAATGATGGCGAAGATTTATTCAAAACCTGTTCCACTTTAGAAGACTGGGGCGCAAAAGCATTTATACTTATGAGATTTGCTAATTTCAGGAATCAAGGTTTGATATTGGGCAATGAACCAGTGTTAGACGGAGTAGTTCCTCATGAACTTGATGAATTTGAAGCGTTAGTTAGAAAAGTTAACGATGAATTTAATCTTAAAGTTACAGGTACACCACTTTGCGATCCAGATAATGATACTCCTTTTGCAATTTCAAATGATAAAAATAAAGAGTATTTAGATATATTATCCAAAGTCACTTCAGAGGCCACCATATTAACAAGTAAAGTCGCTGCTCCTTTTATAGAAAAAATAGTTGGAAACATTGAAGCATCTGATCTTGTTAATGTTGTTGCAGTAGATCAAGATATTGGCTGCCTTATTACTCAAAAAGATCTTGAAGAAGTGGATTTCAGCCAGTTAAAAGAAACTGTGATAATTCCAGGCCGTGCATATGTGCATGATAAAGTTGCTGAAGAAGTTTTAAGCAGCGACGGGGTAGATCGGATTGTTGCAAGAGGTCCTGATAAATTAACTGTTGATGGAGAAATGAGCGGGACTTTAAGACGTGAAGATGTGTTAAAACGTGAATTAATCGCTTTTGAAGATTTAATAGGCGCAATAAACTTCTTTGGAGTTCGAAAATAAATTAAATCTCCATTATTTGTTTTTTTTTGAATGAATATTTAAATTACTTAAACTTCATTATACTTAACTATCCTATGTAAAATTAGTAAAAAATTGAATCCAGGGATATCATGACAAAAAACGTTAAGATTACTGTTTTAACTCCTGAATTTTATAATTATGGGGCAATGCTCATTGCAGGTATTTTAAAAGATGCAGGATACAATGTCAATATTCAAAAAGGTTTTGAGAAAAGAATAGATGCTGACGTTGTTTTAATAAGTCTTCATTCCACTATACACTTACTTAAATATAAAGAAGAAATTGAAAAAATTAAGAGTTTTAAGATAGTTGGAGGACCAGTAAGTAACATTCCAGAACTTGTTTTCAAATATTTATCTGTTGATGTGGTTGTTATTGGGGAAGGTGAGATAAGTACCCTCAAAATCCTTGAAAAACTAGAAGCAAATAATTACAAACCTAACCAGCTTAGTGAAATTGAAGGTATTGCTTTTAAAGAGGGGAATAATATAATCAAAACCAGCACCCCCTCACCTTCATCCATGATAAGACCCTTACCATTAATACCCGAAGATATTTCGTCTGAAAACATACGAGGGGCAAATGTATACATTGAGACTCATAGAGGGTGTCCTGGTAACTGCGGATTCTGTCAAGTACCATGTTTTTTTGGAAGGGACGTCAGGAGCCGGGCACTTGAGGATATTATGGCAGAAGTCAAAGAATTTCTTAAAAAAGGAGCGAGAAGAATTGCTGTAAGCGGTGGAACAGGATCTTTATACGGCAGCAAAAAATTTAAAATCACCGATGAATATGCATTTACTGAACTTTTAAAGGAAATAAGCAGTTTAACAGGCCCTCAAAATCTCACAATCCCAGATATCCGTATTGATATGATGAACGATGAAATATTAGAAGCTGTTAAAAATTATACCAACGGATGGATCTTTTTTGGCATAGAATCTGGAAGCGACAGAATGCTGAAGAAGATGAAAAAGGGAATAAAAGTGGATGATGTTAAAGATGCAATTGAAGCTGCGCGAAAACACAACATCAAAATAGCTGGATCATTTATAGTCGGATATCCCGGTGAAAGTGAGGATGACTTTGAAGCTACAGTTGAACTTGCTGATGAATTAATGCTTGATGATTATTTTGTAAGTATTGCAGAGCCAATTCCAGGAACATCTCTTGCAGACGATGTGACTGAAATATCTTTAAATGAAAATCTGCTGTTTTTAAAAAGTGATAAATACAAAAATTATGATTTAAGCATTGCAGAAGAACGATGCCTTAATTTAATGCTTGATTCATACGTATTTAGAAGTATTCCTGTTGCCATGACTGACAATTTATTTAAAACGCTGTTAGAAGAAACTAAATCCCAGGGAAATCATATAAGGGTCGTAACAGAAATGATTAAATGTAAAAAAGGGGATTATAAAGTATAAACCTAATTTCAGTCGATAAAAACCTTTTTTAGAATCACATATTGAAAAAAATTAATCTTTTTAGCATATGACTCAAAGATTTATGCAATTTAAAATCTTACTTTTTATAATTCATTATTAGTTGATTACAGTCCCATTTTATAATTTAACAATTTTTTTTAATGTTTAATGATTTCATCTACATCAGGACATTTTTTAACAAATTCTGTAAATTTTTCAATCTTATTAATTGTTGAATTACTTAAGATATGCTCCATTGCACATGCCTCCTTCTCAGCAGTGGCATCATCGACGTTTAAAACATTTAGAAATTTTTTAAGAATGTTATGTTTATGTATAATGCCCTCTGCAATTTGTATTCCCATTTCAGTTAATTTTATTTCGCCATATTTTTCACGGGATACAAGTTCTAGGCCAGAAATCTTATTAACCGCTTCTACCACGCTTGAAGGCTTAACATCAAGTTTTTCAGCGATGTCAGTTACCCTGATAGTTCCTTTAACCTTTTTCAAGTTATACATCACTTCAATGTAGTCTTCAATGCTTTTTGTTAACTTAATGAAATCTTCACTCATCTTAATCATCTTCAGTGCCTATAGGTTCTAAAATTTTTTTCTCCTTTTTTTAAACTTATCAGGACTTATTACTCATTCAAAAACCTAAATCATGTTTTTATTGTATCTTCTTTTAAGCAATTCTTTGTATGATCTGTACTTTTTAGATTTATAGACTGAAGACACGTCCAGCCCTTCAAAGTACCCTTCAATTTCATACATCTGATCCTCTAATAGGTGACCTTCAGGCGAATGCCTCAAAGGAGTATTTATATAAATTTTATCCGGTTGAATTTCCAATGCAATCTTTGCTAATTCACCTGCATGATCTTTATTTTTTTCAATAAACATAGTCTGAAGTTCCAATCTTCCTTCAAAAGATTTTTTAAATTTTTTAATCCATTTTAATATATTTCCAAAATGTAAACCTTTTACTGGACGGTTTATTTCTTCAAAAAGAGATTCATCATGGGCATCCAATTTTGTTATAACCACATCAACATTATTCAATGTCCTTCTCATTTTACCCAAAGAGAGTGTTGAAGAATTTGTTAGGATAGCGACGGGTAAGTCAGTAGCTTCTTTTACAGTTTCAATTATCTCATCAAGGTTTTCTGCAAGGGTTGGCTCGCCGTAACCTGAAATTGTCACTATATCTGCACTTGCCCCTGGCAGAATTCGTTTTAAATCTTCTTTAATTCTATCTGTACTTATAAATGCGTCATTTTGAATTGTTTTATTAAGTGTAGGGCCAACCTGACAGTATACACAGTCAAAAGAACAAACATTTCGACATAAAGGGTCTATACCTATAGATCTACCAAATCTCCACGAAGATACAGGGCCAAATACAGTTTTCATATAATACACCTCCTAATTTTATAATTAACCTGTTATAAGACATTATTAAATAAATTAAGCCATAGAATGATATTTAATTAATCATCTTGAACTTTTAATGCCTCATTTGGACACACATCCGCGCATGATTCGCACAAACTGCATTCGTCAATATTTTGAACTATAATTTTATCCCCATCAATTATAAGGACCTCCATTGGACATACATCTGCACATTCTCCGCAATTTTCCCCATCACATTTATTGTAATCAATTATTATTTGGACCATATAAATCACCTGTTTCCGTTTTTAATATCATTCAATGGTTATTTGCCTGTAATTTCACATAGATTTCCCAGTACCATATTCTCAATTTCAGTTACAATTTCCAATATCTTTTTAGAGGTTTCAGAATTCCCATTTTCTATCAATAATGTACTATCCTGCTCTTTAGATCTAATTTCAATTGGAATACTGCCCAACAATCGCATTCCGGTTTTTGATGCTATTTCACTGCCTCCGCCATTTCCAAATATAGGTATCTCAGCCTCACATTCAGGACAGATGAGTCCAGACATGTTTTCTATGATTCCCAATACCCTGATTTTTAAGCTTTTAGCCATGTTTATAGATTTTTCCACATCATCTAACGACACTATGTGGGGTGTAGTAACCATTATTATTCCATCAATAGATGGAATTGATTGTAAAATTGTTAAATGCTCATCACCAGTGCCTGGAGGGCAGTCGATTACCAGCATATCAAGATCGTCCCAGGATACGTCTGAAAGAAACTGCCTTATTGCAGCGGTCTTTTTAGGGCCTCTCCAGATTATTGGCGAATTTTCATCGGATAAAAGGAACTGTGAAGACATTACTTTCAGGTTTTCTCCTATTTCTACCGGCAAAATCCCATCTTCATTAATTTTAAGGTCTTTTTTTCCAATATTGAGCATTTTTGGAACGTTAGGACCATGTATATCCACATCTAAAATACCAGTTTTGTAACCTTTCTTTGAAAGAGATGCAGCGATATTCACTGCCATTGTTGATTTACCTACACCTCCTTTTCCACTCATAACTGCAATTTTATGCTTTATTTTAGTCATTCTTCTGGCAATATCAATATCCTGTTTCATATAAGTCAATTTCTGTTCCTGATTTTCTTGTTCTTTAATCATTTTTATCCTCTTTATGTCCTAAAAATAAAAAAAATATAAATTCAAACTATTTTAAAGTTTGAATTTATTTAAATGGCTGATTTGAAGAGTTAAATGTAACTTAAATTTTTAACAGTCCTTTCCATTACAGGAATTTTTATCCGCAACTGGCAGCATCCCCAGTTTCCATTCTCTTAAAGTATCTTTGACATTTCCAGATGCTCCAGAAAATATTTCCATTTCACCATCACGCAGCATGGAAACAGCTTTTGATCCTAAATTCCCACATATCAACACATCAGCATTAGAATCCAATATTATTTCTGCAGATGTCTTAAAACCGCCATTATGCTTACCAAAGCTTCCCTTTACTTCAATATCTTTTATTTCACCATCTTCAAGTTCAATAAAAGTGAAATAGGGTGTTTTTCCAAAGTGCGTTGAAACATCTGCCAGTAAACCGCTTTCATTAATGGTTGGTATACATATAAGAGTTATTTTCATCATCTCCTTATTTTTTAATCAGCCCCGCACAGCTGAGTGCCGCATTCAGGACATTTAGTATTTCTGCATGGAACTCCTGGAGTTTTAGGGGATTCATATCCACAATTTTGGCATTTGCAAACTCTTGGTGGGCCAGCTCCAATTCCACCCCCACCATATCCTCTTCGTCTTCCCATTCCAGGTTGTCCTAAAGGCATTTGAGTTTTTTCCGCAGTCCCAATTTTATAAATATATTCTGATTCACAGTCAGGGCATTTTTCATATTCTTTTTCAGGGCTGTACCATTCAAAACCGCAGCTTTTACATTTGTATCTTTCTTTATCTGCCACAAAATCGCCTCCTTTAATTTTAATCATTTTACCTTCCACAAGAGCCTTTGCAACTTTTCTTCGAGCCAAAGTTAAAATTCTGTGAAATGTAGGTTGTGAAACATCCATGATCTCTGCTGCTTTCCTCCTGTTTAAGATCCTGGTAATCTTTTAACCTTATTGCTTCGATTTCATCCAGTGTAACCCTTATTGGATTAATATGGCCAATATTTCCATCTAAATCCGGTTTGAAGCATCTGATTTGAGGCTCTTGAAATATTCTTCTGAATCTTCTTGGTCTCACCACATTATGAATATATATTCATAATTATTATATAAAGGTTTTGAATATTTATTCATAACCATTGAATGAACAATTTTTGAACATAATAAAAAGAAGAAACTAAACCTCGGATTTATTTAAATCAGTTCATTACCCTTAAAATCCCGCATAAATAACAGATATTAGCTTTAAAATTATTTATATAAATAATACCCATCAAATTAGTTTAAAGTAGTTCATTAGCTCGTAAAATCAAAATGTAATCCATAATTTAATGACAAAAAATTCGGACAAGTTTAGTTATTATTAATTTAAATTAAGTGCACAAACCCCTGAATAAATTCTATAATATTTATATTTACATATATCCCAATTACTTCTTTTTAAGGCGAATTAAAGTTATTTCACTTTTAGAACCAGATCTCATTGGAGGACCCCAAGTTCCAGTTCCAGGAGATACATAAACTTGTGTTCCATTATAATTATATAGCCCATTGAAATATGGGAAAACAAGCTTTCCAAGGAAATTTAACGGAAATATCTGACCTTTATGAGTATGTCCGGAAAGCTGAAGGTCAATACCAGCTTCATTTGCAAATTCAACTTCTATAGGCACATGATACATTAGGAGTGATGGCTTTGACTTATCTATTTTTAACCCAGGAAGTACAGTTTTAAGGTAATTTCTCTGGGTTGAATACTCCACACCAACTATCTGTAAACCTTCAAATTCCACCACTTCATTTCTCAGTATATTTATATTTGTGGTCTTAAGAACTTCGAAAACATCTTCTAATCCTTCATACATGTCATGATTACCTGTTACAAAAAAAATCTTAGCTTTAAGTTCATTTATTGAATCAAACATAGACGGATGTAAACCTACAGTTCCTTCAACAAGATCTCCTGTTATTAACACCAAATCCAGATTTAACGTGCTAATTTTTTTAACTATTTCTTTCATGAACCCTGAATTTCGGGTAGGTCCAATATGAGTATCACTTATCTGAGCAATTCTCAACTCTTTTTCCAAATTTTGTATAGGTATATCAACTTCTTTAATATTCAAATATAGGCTGTTAATGATTGAATAGGTACCTATAAGTACAGCAACTATAATTACTGCAATTCCTGCAGCAAAAGGAGGAATATTGAACACAATGTTTACTATTTCATAAGCAAGAAGAGTATATCCTAAAATAAGTGCAACACCCATCCATGTAGCCGATATCGTGTAAATCACGCGCGTAAACGCATTGGATAACGTACCTTCAAGTATTGCTGCAACAGGATAAGCAGCTGTAAATATAATGATTAATATTGTGATTACAGTTTGAGATATACATAACAACATACCTAATCTGTTAAAAATATAGTAATCAATAGCTAAGAATCCTAAGAAAAACACGGATAAAAATAAAGCAAGCTGAATGATTCTTCTCATTTTTAAACTCCAGTACAAAATCAGTTTTTAATTTTATTCACAGATATTACATTTGATTATATATCACATAATATTTTAATTTTTTTATATTACAATCTAAATTATAGAGATAATTAGATGGCGAACTCTAATTTAATAAAAAATAAAAAATTCATGTAAAGTTAAGTGTATCATCATTTTAGCCATAATCTAAAGAATAGAAGATTCAGGCAACAGCTTAACTAAAATATAATCATACATTAAAGACCGCTTTATTTCAGAAACATCTTCTAAAATGTACTCGTCCACCTTAACTTTTCCAATTTCTTCTTTATATTTATCATAATTCAGTTTAACCCGTACCCCGTCTAACTGACTTACAACTGGTGCAGGTGAATAAACATCTTTTATTGCAGGTATCTGATTTTCAATTTCCGTTTTTACAAGTATTGATGGTACAATAGGCGGATCTTCAGTTATCTCTTTTCTTCTATCATCTAAAATTCCTTCAACAGTTTCGGCCAGACTTCTAAGCGCCCTGATATTTTCTCCACGTTTAAGCCTACTTGGAATCCTACCTAACCCTCCAACGTAAGCACTTGCTCCAGGAATATCGTTGACATCTATATCCGGTGCCCCTGTTACAACCACCGGTATTTCAAGATCTTCAAAAAGATGTACTTTGTTTAATATACATTCCCTAAAGCTTCCAAGTGCAAAAACAGCCAAATCATGTTCTTCGATTAACTTTTTTTCATCCTGTGAAATTCGGGATATACCTTTTCCAGCTCCACGGGAAAGCCCAATCATGTTATCCTTTGCCCCATACCTTCTAAGATATTCTGAAATATCACATGCAGAATGGGGAAGGTGCTGCCTTGCAAGGGTTGGAGAAACTATAGCAATTTCTGTACCTGCCATTGGGGCTATTTTTACTGTACCGAGGAGTTCTTTTGCCTTTTCCTGGACTTTATCCACATCTTCTATTGGAACGGCAAGAGTTATAACAAGATCCATTTGACTCAGGTTTTCCTGTAGTACAAATCCACCTAAATCTTCTATAAGCTCTGTAATTTCTTCATGCTTGTGAACTCCTCCAGTGTAAGTTAAGGTTTCATACATAATCTTTTCTCCAGAATATTATACCTCATTTCAACTCTTTTTATTGCAGATAACGGTACATTTTTGTGGGATGGTATTTCAACTGTTTCTACATTTTCATTTACTACATTTTCTTTCATATAATCCGGATAAACCACAAAATTATAATCTTCATCAACCACATTAAACCCCATATCTTCTACTATCTCCTTTAAAAAATTTGAATAAACTTTTACTTTTATCTTTCGATTTTCATTTTTTTTAGGGCATATAATTTCTTTTATTTCATAATCTAACGGGGAAGTTTCAAACATTTCAGAAAGCATTTTTATACTTTCTTTAATCTGTGAAAAAGTATTGAGTTTAATTTTAATGGATTTAGTGGATAATTTAGTTTCAGATAAAACAACCGCTATATCTGCTCCAACTGAATCAGGAGTTTTATTAACCACATAGTTTGAAATACCCGCAAGTTTTACGATTTCTTCACACATAGGAGTTGTTGCAACTTTTAAGGAAAATTTCATAGTCTATCCTTGGTTTTAAAATATTTAAATTTGATGTTTTTTTATCCGTGAAACTAAACCCTCGAAAATCTATAGTTTTTGGGGTCGTAAAAATTCAGCGAATTTTTAATATATTAAAAGTAACATAAGTAGTATTACACATAAGAATGTGCCATAGCTACTACACAAACATAACCGGTTAAAAAAGATTAAAATTTGCTTAAAAATGTAATTTAAAGTAAAGAGGTTTATAATTAATTAAAAAGGTGATTAATGTGAAAATAGATGATATTAAAGGTAAAGAAGTAATAGACGATAAAGGAAATGTACTCGGCGAAGTAGAAGATATTGATTTAGATTTTAGAAACCGCAGAATTGAAGGTCTTGTACTTAGGGAAGGAGGTCTTACTGGTAAAATAGGACGAGGTGAAACCAAAATCATTCCCTGCAATATGATCGATGCAATTGGAGAAAAAGTACTTCTAAAAGGGAAACCACTCACCCAAGAAGATTTAGATGTCATAACCGGCGGAGAATAATTAAAATCAATATGGAATGAATTAAGACGGATTAGATTATTCTACCGTATCTTCCTTAAATTTGAACTTAATAAATGCTACAACTACTCTCTGGAAAAATTCCCTTTTATTATGCTCGGATAAATCATCATAAATTGATAACAGTTTATGGGTATCAAAAAGATGACTATTTATTCCATTTTCAATCATTAGTTCTTCTAATTTCAGATCTTCAGGTTCTTTACTGTAATTATTAAAAAATGATCCTCCCATGCTCATTTTATACTCTTCTACAAGAGATCTTATTGCTTTATCATTATCATTCAAGTCAATCATCCTCTCAAATTTGATATGCTGTTTTAAAGATGCTCATTAAAATATGTAATTCGAGTTAAAAAATATTCATAAAAATGAGTTTTAATTAAAACTCACCTTGTTATCCATTAAGTTCAATTTACCGTTTAATTTAGTTTAGTATACTTTCAATTTAATATAGCAAATCAAAGTACTTAAATATTGTTTTAAACTCCTAAAGTTCCTTAAATCCCCTAAATAAACAGCCGTTAATAATTTATGAAAACATTTATATAATAACTTAACCGTATATTTATATAAGACCAAATTATTTTTGGTCGAAAGGAAGTGAATGAATTGTTCGGAACAGATCAAGGTCCAAAAACTGCCCCTATTCAAGAAGGGGAAGAATATGATGTTAAGATAGAAGATGTGGGTAAAGAAGGCGACGGTATTACCCGTATAAATGGTTTTGTGGTATTTGTACCCGGTACAAAAGCTGGAGAGGAAGTTAAAGTTAAAATCGTTTCTGTAAGAAGACGTTTTGGTTTTGCTGAAAAAATTAGTTAAAATCAGTTCTTAAAGACATTTCAGTTGCTAGAAAAAATTAAGTAAATACCCCCAATTTCGTTTTTTATTTATTGAATTTCCCTATTTTTGGTGTTTTTAATGTTAGTTTCTTTAAGTTTAGATAAATCAATCTCCAAAGATGTTGCAATTATGGTGGATGTTTTAAGAGCCAGTGCTACTATAAATGCAGCTTTAAATAATTTTAATAAAATTATAGCTGTGAAAGATAAAAATAAAGCAATAGAACTTGCTAAAAAGTATAATGCAGTTCTTGCAGGTGAAAGAGATGGTGCCCCCATTCCAGGATTTGATACTGGAAATTCTCCAGTTGCAATAAAAAATTTCAGTGGAGATACCCTTGTGCTGACCACTACAAATGGTACAAGAATCCTTGAAGGAATGAAAGCAAAGGCTCTCGTTGGATCATTTGTAAATGCAAAAGCTGTAGCTTTAAAAGCTTCTGAAATTGCTGAAGATCACATAGAAATTGTAATGGCAGGAGTCAGGGGAAGATTTGCAATTGAAGATTTCCTTGGAGCGGGAGAAATTATATCTTATCTTAAAAATTATGAACTTGATGAAATGGCTCTTGCAGCATACATGGCATCAAGAGATGAAAAAATGGTTAAAAACGCAATTATGAACTCAAATTCTTCATTAACACTTCAAAAACTTGGATTTTTAGATGACATAAAGTTTAGTATTAAAAAAAATATATATGATATTATACCCATATATGAAAAAGGAATTATTAAAAATTATACAGATTAAAACGTGATGTTTCTATGGCACCAGAATCACTTGAAATAATTGGAACAGCGCATGTATCAGAGAAAAGTGTTGAAAAGGTTCGAAATACTATTTTAGAGAAGAAACCAGATGTTGTTGCTGTTGAACTAGACATTAACCGTTACACCAATTTATTAAATGAAGATCAAGGGGAAGCTCCTAAACAGGAATTTCAAATTAAAAAACTGATTAAAGGTGACAACCTGACCTTATTCTTAGTTAGCGGATTTTTATCATATATGCAGCGAAGAATAGGTGATGATGTAGGTGTAAAACCTGGATCAGAAATGATAGCTGCAATAGAAGCAGCAAATGAGATTGAAGCAAAAATTGCATTAATAGATCGTGACATTTCAATAACTCTAAACCGTGCATTAAATAAAATGAGCTTCATTGAAAAAGCGAAGTTTGTATACGGTTTAATAGCATCTTTTTTTAGCAAAGATGAAGAACTTGAAGATATTGAAAGTATAACTGAAGGAGATGCCCTCGAAGAGGTCATGAAATACTTCCAGGAAATGTCACCCAAGGCATACGATGTTTTGGTAAATGAAAGGGACAAGTACATGGCAAAAATGCTCATTGATATTCCAGAGGAAAGTGTAGTTGCTGTAGTGGGTGCCGGACATAAAGAAGGGATTAAAAAATATATTAATGATCCTGAAAAAATTCCGCCACTTTATGAACTTCTAAACATTAAAAAATCCAGATTTTCAGTTGTACAGGTTCTGTTATTTTTAATACCTGTTGTTTTTATTGCAGTATTTGCAATGGCATTCCTAAGTGGAATTAACATACAAACCAGCATTATTCAATATGTACTGTTAACAAGTGGATTATCCTTTGCAGGTTGTATTTTATCAGGATCAAAGATTTACTCTGCAATAACAGCATTTGTTGTTGCCCCATTAACTGTTTTACATCCTCTTTTGGCTGCAGGATGGTTCTCAGGAATTGTAGAAGCTAAATCAAGGAAAGTAGGAATGGATGATCTGGCAGGATTTAAAGACTGCGAAAGCTTAAGGGATTTCTGGGACAACAATCTTTTTAGGGTTTTAATAGTTGTAGTTGGAACCAACATAGGTGCATCCATAGGAGCATTTCTTACAATACCCAACGTGTTTTATCCATTACTCATCAAAATTTATGCAATCCTTAATCCAATAATTATCACAATTTTTAACACATTCAATCCAATATTAGGTAAAATTTTTGGATGGGGATGATTGTAACACCAAAAGCCAACTTTACTGGCTAAATTAAATATTTTTTTAACGCTCGTGACCTGAATGTTATATGAGTGTTACCTGTTTAAATTATGAAAACTGTTGATTTAATAAATTAAAATTTTTAAACAAATCCAATTTAAATTTGACCACGCTAAAACTTAACGTACAGTAAAAGCTTTGGGATTATAGGGACATGTGCGTTAAATTCTATTTTTTCAAAAAATTTTAAATAAAGTGAAGTACATTATTAATACAATTCAATGAATTTTAAAAAGTAATAGACCAAATAACATTCAATAAATTAATGAGTGATTTCATGTATATCATATTTAGATGTGACTGTGGACGTGCAATGTACTCCAAAGAAGGAGTCATGCAAAAAAAATGCGTTTGCGGTAAAGTATTTAAGGTTAAAAGTCGGCGTATCATTGCAAAAACTGACGATGTACAGCTGGCCGTCGAAAAAGTTAAAGAATTGCAGGAAGAAAAATACGGCGGTGCAGTTTTTACAACTGCGGATAAGCTGTAGAGCCATGAAATATTATTTAAAAATTTTAAAAATAACTTAATCTTATGACAAGCAGCATCTATAATATCACAAAAAAAGGTGAACGAAGAAATATAGAATTTAAAGAAAGCCTTAAAAGAGATTATCATCTCCAAAAAGATAGAAAACAGCGCCTTGCATCCCAGATGAAATACAGGATGGAACGGGGTAGCGGAGAAGCTATTTATTTTATAGGTGTAGATGATGATGGAAACCTTTTAGGACTCTCAGATGAGAAAATGGAAGAGTCATTATTTGTTTTAAAAAGTATCTCCGAAGAGATAAATTCCACTATTTTAAAAGTTGAAAAGTATACTGGAAATAATGGAGACGTAGCTCGAGTTTTTATTGGTAAAAAAGATCTTTCTAAACGAGACCATATGCTTGTGGGTGTTGCAGGACACGTGGATCATGGGAAAAGTACCCTTATTGGGACACTAACTACTGGAAGTCTTGATGATGGTTCAGGTAGGACAAGAATATTTTTAGATCTACAGAAACATGAAATAGAAAGGGGGCTTTCGGCAGACTTATCCTTTGCAATCTATGGATTCTGCAATAGAGAACCTGTAAGGGTTAAAAATCCGTTGAATAAAAAAGAAAAGGCAAAGGCTGTTGAAGACTGCGATAAACTCATTTGCTTTGTAGATACAGTAGGTCATGAGCCATGGCTGAGGACAACTATAAGAGGAATTGTAGGCCAAAAATTAGACTACGGACTTGTCACAGTAGCTGCAGATCAAGGGCCAACTCATATTACCCGAGAGCATCTCGGAATTATAATGGCGATGGATTTACCATCAATTATTGTAATCACTAAAATTGATATGGTAAGTGCTGAAAAAATAAAAGAAACAAAGGATGAAGTATTTAATCTTTTAAAACTAGTTGGAAGAATTCCTTACATGATAAAAACATGTGAAGATGCTAAATTTGTGGCAGAACACGCAAATCAACATCTTGTTCCGGTAATAAATGTTTCTTCATTAACTGGTGAGGGTCTGGAACTTCTTGATGAATTATTTTTAAATCTCAAAATTGAAGACAAAGAAGAAGATTCCTTAAAACCATTTATGATGTATATAGATAAAATATACTCGGTTGTAGGTGCTGGAACTGTTGTAAGCGGAACTGTAAGGCAGGGAAAAATAAAAAAAGGAGATAAACTTCTTTTAGGCCCGGATAGCACTGGGAAATTTATGGACGTCAGGGCAAAATCAATTGAAATGCATTACTACAAAAAAGATTATGCTGAAGCGGGAGATGTCATTGGAGTTTCAATAAAGGGAGCAGATATTGATAATATTAAAAGGGGCATGATTTTATGCGATCCTAATTATGAAAAACAGTCTGTTAAAAAATTTGAGGCTGATGTTGCCATATTAGTACATCCCACAACAATCAAAGAAGGTTATGAATGTATAACTCATATTGAAACGATTTCAGAAACTGTTATCTTTGAACCCCTTGACAGAGAGTATATGTCTGCGGGAGATACAGGTAAAGTTAGAATGCAGTTTAAATACAGGCCATTTTGTATTAAAGAAGGGCAAAAGATTATATTTAGAGAAGGTCGAAGTAAGGGAATAGGTACAATTACCCGGATTATTGAATGAAAATCAAGTTAAGTTAATAAACAATATTCAATTACTCTCTTTATAACAAATTTAAAACAAAGAGTTAATATACAGCTGATTCTTATTCATAAAAGTACTGCATTTTTTAATTTGATATTTTTTTATCATTTAAATTTTAAACTATTTTAAAAGTCTATTATAATTTATAAAGCCACATAATTGTCCTAAAATGTTTTTTAATGATTTATTACAAAGTTATTAATAATGGAAATATTAATATTACTAATACGATGGTACTTATTAACATTTGATCATCGAACAGCACGTGCCCGATTTACTTCTTCAAATTAGCTTCATTTAAACATCAAATCATTATTAAACTAAGTTACGCCATTGAGTTGTTAAAATATCTTAAAACATAACGGAGGTGATTAGATAAATAAAATTATAGGAATTATGCTATGCCTGTTAATGATGTTTTCAGCAGTTAGTACTAGCTCTGCAGCTGTTATAGGTAGCACTTCATACGGTTATGTAGAAAAGTTTACCTATGGAAATCCTAATTCCCATACTAAAATTGTATATATAACCGGTGTTCACCCAATGGAAAACGAATTCAGTTATGATGTAGCAAATGCGGTAAGAAATAGGTCAAGTAGCTTAGATTATAGATATATAGTCTATAAAATCCATGTAACTAAATCAGCGTCCGATTATACCCAAGGAAGGCTTAATGGCCAATTATTAGCCCAAAGATTCGTTGTTCCAGATGTAATTAGAAATAAGCCTGTGATGACATTTGATATCCATGAAAACCACGGTGCTTCAAGCGGTTATAAATACTACAGATTCTTATATCCAATATCCACAGGTGCTTATACACAAGGCATTGCCAGATCTATAACTTATAGAATGCCTTCATTAGTAATTTACACCCCACCAAATCCAACAAGCCCACAGTATGTTACTGGACGAATTGCAAATGCAGGAATACCCGCTATAATTCTTGAAACATATCACTTTGATTCAGCTTCAAAAAAATTGCGAGATGCAAGAACATTTGTAAATGTAGTTGACAATACCTTATTTTAAACAAAAAAACCCGTTACTCAAACACTTATGTTTGAGTTCTTTTTATTTTTTAATTTAAATTCATGTAAATTAACCATCCAAATAACTATTAATCTCTTCAAGCATTTCACATGCCTTACAAATATCCATTGATGACGGTTCGCCACATTTTTTACATTCATATAAATTAGCTGGCTTTTTTTCAAACTGGAACGTTTTATCAAATGATTTAAGTATATTTACTTTGGTTCCTTTCCTATCCGATTCCATGTTGTTTAAAAATCCCTTTATTTTAGACCTTGCAGACAGAGAAGAATAAGGACATTCTGCAAAATGAACATCTATGTTGTTTAAAACTGCCCATGCACCTACATCTTTTTCAGGCACATTCCATAACGGTTTAATCCTTGGGATAAGTTTTTTGTGAATGGTATCTAATTTCGGTCCAAACTTGGAAAATCTTCTAAAATCTGCCCTTGCAAAAGTCATGAGAAAAGACTGAATTTCATCATCTAAATTATGACCTGTTGCAATTTTACAGGCTCCAACTTCATAAGCTGTTCTATTCAGCAAATATCTCCTGAAAACCCCGCATGGTATACATGCACTCTTATAAAACTTAAAAATATCATCGAGTTTAAATTTGAATTCATCTAAAAATGATTTTTCAATTAAGTTTACCCCTGCTTCTTCTGCATTCTTCCTTGCTGCTTCCACGCCTTCATTTCTGTATCCCGAAATTCCCTCATCAATAGTTATGGCCACTAAATCAATGTTATATTCATCTTTAAATTTGTTCAGCATGTGAAGTGTTAAGATACTGTCTTTTCCACCGGAAAGTGCCACCGCAACTCGTTCTCCTTCATTAAGCAGTCCGTAATTTTCAATTGTTTTTCTTACATTGTCTTCAATGTTTTTGTTGAATTCTTTCTGAGTAACCATGATAGATCAAAAGTAGATTTACAGATCATCTGAGAAATATTTTATGTAATATTGAAGATTTTTGAAGAGTTTTCTAAAACCATCAAAATTTCTTGAAATGATACTTTTCAAGTGCCAAAAGCTCTTAATTTTTAGTGAGTATTTACTCTGAAAATGTTGATATATTAAGTCAAACATATAATTTAGTATGATATCTGCAGAACTAACCATAGTCCCTGTTGGGACATGCGATACAAGTATAAGTAAATATATAGCTGCTGCTACATCTGCATTAGAAGATAATGGCATTAAATATAAATTAACAGGAATGGGCACTTTAATTGAAACAGATAATCCTGACAAACTTTTCGGTGCAATAAAGGCAGCCCATGAGTCTATATTTAAAGAAGGTGCGCAAAGAGTTGAAACTCACGTAAAAATAGATGATCGCAGAGATACAGATAAAACAATGGATGAAAAAGTGGGATCAGTTAAAGAAAAAATGGGAAAATGATTATTCAAGACCTGAGATAAACAGCAGAATTTAATTTTATTTTTAGCCTAGTTTGGATGCCCATTAACATCAAATAAGTTTAACATCTTTTTCTAATTAAAATTTATACAGCTTAATATTCATTATCAGATTACCTAAGGCCATCTAAAATAATTTAGTATTAATTTAAATCTCTTTGAAATATTCAAATTTAAAAAAATTTATATTCAATGGAAATAATCCTAATTATACTCAATCACTATTTATCTCAATAAAATAAAGAGGTTATCATTTGAATAAGATCATATGGATAGTTCCAGTTTTAATTTTTATAATTGCCGCATCTGGATGTACCTACAAAGATATGGGACCTGGTGTAAACAACATATATAATGACAGTGAAGTATATTTCGAATACCCCCACGAATATACAATTAAGGAAGTTAATGGTACAGATGGCGTGTTTGTGGAAGGCGTAAGCGGCTGGGATTACAACTGTACATTTAAAATATCCAAAAAATCTCTTGATAATGAAGGAAAGGTTAACGGAATGAGTCTAAACGATTTAAATAATACCACTAAACTTACCCAAGCTAATTACACAGTTGAAGAAGTTCAAAATGTGACCATAGACTATACCAAAGCTCTTGATATAATCTACGCCCATTACAGTGCCCCTTATGTTAAATATGAATCAATATTTTTTGATAAAAATATGAAAAGATATAATATACTGTTTGAATATAAAGGTGTTGGAGTTACTGACACACGGGCTGTTGTAGCAATTACAAGCACTTTTAAAGCGCTTGAATAGTTTTTAATGCTTTTATTAAATTTTATTTTTAAAAATCAAAATAAATTGTGAATGGGTGTGAATTTATATCTAAAATAATCCCTGATTTTAGTAACACCCCAGTTTACTTTTTATATAATTAATTCCATATCTCTTGTGATGAATAGAATTAAGAGTTTAAATCCGCAGTACGTATTTATTTTTCTGGGATTGATTTATGGAATAGCTTTTTTAGTATTAATTCCTCCTTTTCAGGTCCCTGATGAGTATGAACATTATTATAAGTCATGGGATATAAGCAATGGACATTTAATTCCTGAAAAAATAGGGAATAAAGCAGGTGTTTCTGTTCCTGAGCCTGTAAAGATCATGACAGACAATGTTTATCAAAAATGGAAATATCTCATTTTAAATAACCAGAAAATGGACATGGAATATCTATTGAATTTCCCTCTTAAAAGCAATGATAATGTTTTTGTAGATATTTCAAAATATGCTGTGATAACTTATTCTCCACTTCCATATTTAGCCTCTGCTTTAAGTATGGATATTGGAAAGATGTTTAATTTGTCTCCTTTAATGTTGATGTATTTAGGTAGATTAGGAAATCTAATATTCTGGTTATTTGTCGTGTGTTTGGCTATTAAAATAACGCCAGTATTTAAATGGGGCTTTTTAGCCATAGCTTTAATGCCGATGACATTATTTCAAGCAGCTTCTCTTTCAGCAGATGGGTTAGCCATTGGATTATCTTTTCTTGCCATTGCGATTTTCCTTAAATTAGCCTTGGATGACAATATTAAAAAGATCAAGACAAAACACATTGTAATCTTAATTTCCATTAGTTTACTGCTTGGTTTAGCTAAAATGCCTTATATAATGTTAATTCTTATGTTTTTCTTAATTCCTTCACATAAATTTGAGGGCAGAAAAAAGATGTTTCAGATATTTGGACTTATGTTTTTATTAGCCATTTTAATCATTGCATTCTGGAATTTTATGGTTAATGGACTTTATATGCCTCTTGATCCAGGTATATCTATCAAAGATCAATTATTTTATATTTTGCAACATCCAGTTGATTTTGTTCAAACCATGCTAAACACTTCATCTAAATATGCAGGAGAACTTCCAGGCATAGTCATTGGAAATTGGGCTTATGCATCTTCACCAATTCCAAACTGGATGTACGGAGCATATTTCTTTGCATTGGTTTTAATAGCTGCTTTTGATAAAAGTTCTTTTAAAATGAATATTAAACAAAAATATATGCTTTTAGGAATATTTTTGTTAATTACAGGCGCAATATTCGTTCTTGAATATCTTACATGGACCTATATTGGAGCACAGGTAATACACGGAATTCAGGGCAGGTATTTAATTCCAATACTGCCTCTGCTGTTTTTATCTTTATATGAAACTGGTGCTAGAACTAAAAACCAGATAATAATAGAATTAATGATAATCATATTTATTATTTTTATCCTGTCAAAAGTAGCGTTTATTTTCATAAACCATTTTTACATGTTTTATTTTTAAATAAAATTAATTTAAAAAAAAGAATAATATTTGAATTACCGTGGTACTCCTTCTCCAGGTTCACGGAATTCTTCTTCTTTTCCACCTTCACCTTGTCCTTCCATTTTTTCTTTAGCTTTGCTTTCTCCAGTTTCTGCCATTTTTCGTAAATAATCTGCGACAATGTCTTTAGCTCCTACTCCTAAAGCGATTCCTATTGCAATCGCTAGCCCTGCAGAAATTCCCCATGCCAGTGGGACCAGGAAAGTGTATATAATTGCAGTTTGAATACGCCATTGATCTAATGCAATTACAATTACCACCAATGAAAGCAGTGCCTGTAATCCCATAATTATCCAGTCAGTAAATGGAACGTCTTGTCCTTTTAGCATACTACCTACCCATTTCATGAGGAAATTGATTGCTATTAATCCTATAACAAGCACCAGTACACCTGCTATAAGGTTAGGTATGTATAATACTATTGCATTCAGGAAATCAGCGAAAATTGGTATGTTTAAGACATTTACAGCGGCCATTATGAATATTAGATATATGAACCATTTAAAGAGTGAAGCAAATAGACCTGATACAGTCATTCCAGACTTATCTAGAGTTGCACCAAAGTCAGTTTTGCCTACAGTTTCATCAATTTTGGTTTTCTGGAGCAGTTTAGATAAAATCCCACCAGCTACACGTCCCACAATCCATCCAATTATCAGGATTATAATAGCGCCAATTAAAGCCGGTAAGAATTGAATTACCATATTCACAGAATTTGTAAGGCCTTGTTGTACGTTCTCAAAAACCATGTTATAACCTCCAAAAATTTTTTATTTTTGGGGTCATCAAATGCTTCGCATTTGGGACGTCAAATCTTTGATTTTGACAGTTCCAAAATTTAGAATGAATTTTGATAACCTCCATAGTTTTATACAGTTATTTATATGATAGGTTCTATAAAAATTAATACTAATTTAGTATAAAGTATTAATAATTGTAAGGAAAATACCCATATTCAAAAAATAAAAACAATAACTAACTAAATAGATAATCTTAAAAATAAGTTCTACAGGTAGATATTCACTAAAAAATGAGTAAAATTAAGAATTCATCAAACTGCAAACTAATTATTCATTTTAATTAAAAAATAAAATAGAAAATTATTTAAAAATTTTATCTGACGCATCTTGAAGCACAGATACTATTTTTCCAAAATCTTCAGCACTTAATGTTGGATTTACAGGAATAGACAGCACTTCAGCTGCTGCTTTTTCTGCTTCAGGACATTCAGCTGTGTATCCTAAATCTTCGTAAAGCTTTTGTTTATATATGGCCCGAGGATAGTGAATTCCAGTTCCAATTCCTTCATTGTTTAAAAATTCCTTTAATTCATCTCGTTTGCCATTTTTTACTCTTATTGTATACTGATGGAACACATGCCTGACGTTTTCAGCCACATAAGGTGCTTCAATTCCTTCAATGGTGTTTATATGTTCAGTTAAATATTCTGCATTTTCTATTCTCTTTTCATTGAATTCTTCAAGTCTTCCAATCTGAACTACTCCTATTGCTGCTGCAATATCAGTCATTCGGAAGTTGTATCCTAAAGTAACGTGTTCATATCTTTCACTTTCACCATGTGCCCGTATAGCACGTGCATCTTTATCAAATGCATCATCATCTGTTGTTATTATACCACCTTCACCAGTGGTAATATTTTTTGTGGGATAAAAACTGAAACATGCCATGTCTCCAATGGATCCTACTTTTTTACCATGGTAAATAGCCCCATGAGCCTGTGCAGCATCCTCAATCACTTTAAGGCCATGATCTTCTGCTATTTTGCATATTGAATCCATATCTGCAGGCTGTCCATACAAGTGTACAGGCATTATAGCCTTTGTTTTATCAGTTATAGCTTCTTCAATTTTTTCAGGGTTTATATTATATGTTTTAGGGTCTATATCCACAAATACAGGTTTTGCACCGGTATAAAGAACAGAATTAGCTGTTGCAGCAAAGGAAAATGGAGTGGTTATTACTTCATCACCTTTACCAATTCCTGCACAAAGAAGGGCAACGTGTAAGGCTGTGGTCCCAGAGCTTGTAGCAATGGCATGTCTTGTGCCAATATAATCTGCAAACTTTTCTTCAAATTCAGCAACTTTAGGCCCTTGTGCAATAAAACCAGATCTTAAAACTGCCTCTACTTCCTTAATCTCTTCATCACCAATAAATGGTTTAGCAATTGGTATCATCAAGTATCACCTTTAATTAATCAACGATTAGATTTAAAGATAGTGAATAATGTAACTTTTTAAACTTATAAATTTTAGATATATTCGAAAATCGTGCTAAAGAAAATGCAAAGTAATTGAAAATCTCCAATTTTCGATTTGTCAAAACTGAAAATTTTGACGGCCTTCAAAAAACCTACGATTTTTTGGGCTGCAAAACGAAGTTTTTGACAGATTAATTAAATTTATATCTACTAATTTTAAGCATATAAATCCAAATTTCCATTAAAGTTAATTAATCTAAACATTTAGTTATTCACTATAAAAATAAACGATAAACATCAAACAACAATTATCATTTCACCTATCGTTTATTTTTATAATATTTATTTCAACTTTTAAATATTTAAAGTGGCTTGAGTTATCCAAATTTTTATTTTAAAATGTTAATTTATTATTGGGCTGCACCTGTTCAATTTAAATTAGGTTAACTTAAAAATTAATCCTTTATGAATTAACAATTTTTCAGTGCCACATCATACAAATTCTTTTTATCCACTAAAAATAGGTAAAAATTAATTTAAATAAACTAATTAGGTTCTGCATTTTCCCATCGGAATATATCAATTAATTTATCCCTTTTATTCCAGAATATGGCTATTATTGCAATTGCAGCTGCTGCTGCTGTTACAAGAATATCACTATAAGGATTGGAGGAAGTCATCAGGATAGAAGGTAAGTTACCAAATATTCCATCAGGAGTACTAACTATGAGCACTGCATAAAGGTTATTCATAACATGTATTCCAATTGCAGTCTCTATACCGCCTTCACCCAAGGTTATAGCGCCTAAAGCTGCACCAATTATAATTGTTTCAATTAATGCAAATATACTCAATGTCATGCCCGTTCCATTCATTATATGTCCAATACCAAATAAAATTGAAGTAGCTAAAAGAGGTATAACTGGTTTTTTACTTAATAAACCAAATCCCTGCATTAAATATCCCCTGAAAAATACTTCTTCAAAGGATGCCTGTATTGGGAATGTTATTAAACTTAAAATCAGAAGCATTCCAAACGTACTTGGGTTAAATGTTAATTCATAGCTTCCGGGATTAATCAAATAAGAAATTACAGTTAAAATTCCCAATATAGAAAACCATAATACTGCCCCTTTTAATATTCTATTCCAATTAATCCTTGACTTAGTATTAAATAACGATATAAATTTCCTGTGATGTATAAAGCGCATGCAGAGATAAAAAAAGAAGTATGAAGATGCAAAACCAATCAATGCCAATGCTACTAAAAATAGAGAATTTGATTGAATAGATTGAATATTTAAACCAACTGCAGAAATGCCATTTTTCATAATTAAAAACGCTATAAAAAGTACTGCCACAATGATTCCTGCTAATCCCTGTATTCCCCATGTTGCTACAATTGTAATAAGGTATCTCCACCAGCTATTTTTACCTGATTCTGCATTATATAAAAATGGAATTTTAGATATGATTATTCCCCCCCTATGGTACTGAAATATAACTATTTGTATTTAATTATTAATAACATTCATCGTTTTATAACATAAATAAGTTATACAAAATCATATTTACTTCCATATCTAAAAAAATGAATTTTAAAGTTAGATCAAATAAATTTATTATGTAATTCAATCTATTCCTATTAAAAATCAAATTTTAATTAAATGCAATACATTAATCAGTTGCCTAAAATTGATTTTTTATAACAGATTAAATTAATAAATGAATTCACTATATTTTAATAATTCTAAAAAATTTATAAGTTAAATTACTACTTTCGATTTACTTAAAAATCGCTCATGTCTGATCGTGCAAAATATTTACACTGTTAAATTGTATTATATGGTTAGTAGAATTTGTTTAAAAAATCCGATTTATTCACATATAGGGTAACATATACAAAAATCCGGACATGAGCGTTAAAAATAATTATAAGCAAGGTATGGTTAAATTATGGACACTAAAATCATTCATGAAGGACTTGTGACAATTAAAACTCCAGAATTTGATAAAGTATCATCTAAAGCCCCAGTTTTTTACAATCCAGTGATGGAACTTAACAGGGATATATCTGTAATTGCAATAAAGACTTATCAAGAAGAATTAGAACATGAAATCAGCATATGTGACGCCTTTGGAGGAAGTGGAATCAGAGGTGTAAGGTATGCAAAGGAAATAGAAAATGTCTCTAAAGTAGTTGTAACTGATATAAATCCACTGGCAATCCAGTTTGCAAATGAAAATATTAAAATAAACGATTTAGATAATGTAAAAACATGCAAAGAAGATGCAAATATTTTGCTCAGGAAATGTAAAGGGAAATTCGATATTGTGGATATAGACCCTTTCGGTACTCCATCTTATTTCATGGAATCTGCAGGAATTAGTTTAAAAGCAGGAGGAATGATCTGTGCAACAGCTACTGACACTTCAGGGTTATGTGGAACCTATAAAGATCCCTGTGTTAGAAAATACGGTGCTATGCCCCTTAAAACTGAATACTGCCATGAAATAGGAGTTAGAATTCTTGCAGGGTTTATTGCAAGGACATTCTCCAAATATAAAAAGTGCATTGAAATATTATTTTCACATAGTACTGAACATTACATGCGTATCTATGCAAGGATTAAAAAAGGAGCAAAAATAACCGATGAATCCTTAAAAAAGGACATAGGATATATATTACACTGCGAAAACTGCCTTAACAGAACCATAATTCAAGGTATAGCTCCTAAAATTACAGGTGTTTGCCCAGTATGTGGTAAAAAATTCAAAACTGTAGGTCCTCTCTGGTGCGGTAACATTTTAGATCAACAGTTTATAGAGGATATGTTAGAAACCATGGAGAGTACAAAAATAAATCAGGAAAAAAAAGCGCTTAAACTCCTAAATATAACATATGAAGAAGCAAATGGCCCTGCAACTTATTATGACCTTCATCAAGTATGTAAAAAAATGAAAACTAGTTCTCCCCGTCTTGATGCAGTTTTAGAATCAATTAAAGAAGAGGGCTACTTCGTATCAAGAACCCATTTTAAACCCACAGGAATCAAAACAGATGCCCCTGTAGATAAACTAAAAGAAATAATTTCACGCTTGAATAAAGCCTGTGATCTCACTTAAATATTCCCGAATATAGCATAGTATGCTTAAGCGTTCTAAAATTTAAAAAAAATAGATTTACACTTAATACCTGTTCTAATTAAGTAATCCATTCTCCATTTATTAAATTTAACGCTCATGTCCCTGACATGCCTGCAAAATATTTACATTGTTAATTTAAGTTAAATTTGTTTAAAAAAACCCAATTTATTTACAATTCACATAAAATTCTAATAATACGATTTATACAAAATTCTGACATGTATAAAATAAGTTCAATGCTTAAAAATGAATTTATTCATAATCAAGCATTCCATGCGTATAATAGTACTGGAGTTGGGAAGCGTGGCTTAATTCAAAATTCCTGTATGGATCACCAAAGTATGGTAAAAGCATCCCTTTAAGCGTATAATAATATGCAGGGAGTATTCCATATTCTCTTCTTACTATATCAAAGAACAGCGGGTATCCGCAACCCTGAGTTATTATAGGATTTCCGCTTCTTGCTGTTCCGTGCCATACCATTGGAATTGGACCACTTTGCCCATGTTTACGGGCAAGTTCATAGACATGATCCATTGCTTCATCGTAAGTGTTATAGACCTTTCCATCGGATTTGTATGTATATCTACCATCAGGAACACCGAATAGAGCGACTTTAAGTGAGTCTAAATAATTTACATTTCCTGCAGCGCCGTTACCTTTAGTATCGTGAAAAGCCAATTCTATTATATATACATCTCCTTCCTGATAGCTGCGATAGTTGGAACTTCCGGCGAAATGGACAACTAAAGCGCATTTTGACCCTTTTTCCTCTGCATATTTTGCAAGTAACTCTGAGTGTGGGTGTCCAGGATACATGTCAGGATTAGCGAGTTTAACAAGCCCTAACCTTCCTAGAGGTTCTATATCGCCATTTGCACTTGAAATATAAATATAACCTCCAATAAGCAGGAAGATCACTACAACAACTATTCCCCATTTCATTTAGTCACCCGTATCTTGTCGCATTTCTGGAACAAATGTCAATTTAATTATGAAATAAATGTAAATATTTACTTAAAGCCCAGTATTTTTGTTCTTTTCGTTTTAAATAAAGTAGAATTATCCTTAAATATCATTTTTCATTATAGTAGTTAAATTTTGTCCTAATTGTAATCTTAATCAAAATAAAATATTATACAAACGACCTGAGAAACACTCGGTTATTGAAAATAAAAACAGGACAAATTAGATATTTACTTTTTAATTATTAAATTTTTTTATTTTTATTAAACATTATCATTTAATATATATTAATCTTTATAAAATGAATTGGCACATGCCAAATTAAAAAAAGATAGAAGGAGGTTAAACTATGGATATTGGAGACGTAGTCACAGATGCCCTAAAATATCCGCTATCGGACTGGACTAAAATTTTGATATTAGGAATTATTTTGGTGATTGCAGGCATATCAAATATATCAAGGACATTCATAGCAGATAATACGCTAATATCAGTTTTAGGTATTATTGGACTTATTGTTGGGTTATTGGGATATGGTTATTTCTTTAGAATCATAGAATCAAGTTTATCAGGGATTTCAGAACTTCCATCGTTTGATGATCTTGTTACTATGTTCATTGACGGGATTAAAGTAGCTATAGTAGGAATTATTTACGCAATACCTGCCATCATACTAATACTAATTTTTGCAGCATCAATTATATTATCATTAATTTCAAACCCGTCAGCGGTTGATGTGGGCCTGCTTATTGGAGCGGGAGTCGGAATCATCCTCGCAATGTTATACATGTTTGTAATCACCCCAATAATTGCAATTGCAATAGCAAATATGGCATATAACGACAGTGAATTCGGTGCAGCATTTAGATTCAGCGAAATATTCGATAAAATCGGAAGCATAGGATGGGGAAATATTATCATATGGTACATAGTGACATTAATCGTTTATATAGTCCTGGCTACCATAGGCGGAATTATAGCTGGTCTTTTCAGTTTAATTCACCCTGCCGTGACTTTAATATTGATGTCATTAATTGTAACACCATATCTCCAGATGTACATTGCTAGATCAATAGCATCAGTATACAATTCTCAAGAAGTGACCTATAAACCTCGAGAATCAAGTACTGTTTCTTCGAAATAGATAACTTATTTTTCTTTCCATTTTTTTTATTTTAGATAAAAAAATTCAGTTTTTTTTTACATGTATATATCTATCAAATATTTTATTTTGTTAAACATCATCTTTTATATAATTGAAGATTTAAATAACAGATTGGCTTATGCTTAAATTAAAAAGGAGGTGTAGTAAATATGGACATAGGCGACATAGTAGGGGATGCAGTTAGATATCCCTCACAAGATTGGAAAAAAGTAGTTACATTTGGTGTATTCTTCCTTTTAAATTATGTGATTATTGGAATTTTATTCTGGCCAGGATATGCTCTTAGAGCATTAAAAGCAACCTTAGCAGGTTCAGATGAGCTCCCTGAATTCGGTGATTGGGGCGAAATGGTTGTAGACAGTCTTAAATTAATTATAGTTTCTATAGTGTACAGTATTATACCAGCGATAGTAATATTCATAGGCATATTCGGATCAGCAGTTTCAATACAAAACTTAGGAAGTTTAATGTCACCAATGGCAGCTTTTGGCCTGATAGGAGGAGTAGTTCTTATTGGTATAATTCTTGAGATTATATTTAGTTTAGCATTGATAATGGCAATAGCAAATATGGCACTTTACGACAGTGAACTTGGAGCAGCTTTCAGATTCAGTGAAATACTTGATTTAATTAAATCAATTGGGTATGCAGACTACATAATCTGGTTTGTAGTGATGATCATTATAGGAATTGTTGTAGGAGTTATAGCCGGTATTTTAAACGCTCTTGTCATCGGATTCCTTCTAACTCCACTGATAGTTCTTCCATATGCATATTTAATATATTCAAGATCACTTGGATTACTAATAACATCAGAAGACCTATTTGCATCAGAAGAAGGAACTACCTACGCAAGGGAATAAAATTCTCTTTTTATTTTTTTTATTTTTTCATAAATCATATTTCAAATTAAAATTTAGATTAAACTAAAAATGATATTTTTTTGTTTTAAATAAGTATATATCTCTATTAAACCAATTAATTTTATAAGAATGTACAATGTATTTAAATTATAAACTGATAATACGTAAACATTGTTCATAATTTACTTTTCATAATTAAAATACAGTGATAAAAATGAAAGACGATGAGGGATCAACTAGAATAGATGAAATTGACAAGAAAATTCTTAACTTATTAAACGAAGACGGGAGAATGTCTTACAGGAAGATTTCACGTGAATTAGACATATCTGTAGGTACAGTTCACAATAGAGTTGATAAATTTACAAAAACAGGCATCATCAAAAAATTTGTCCCAGTTTTAGATCACTCTAAAGTTGGCTATAAATTGACTACTGTAATTGGCGTTAAAGTCAAAGGCGGGGTTCTACGCAACTGGGAAGATAAAACTGCATATAACAAAAATGTGTTAGGTATTTATGATGTTACTGGCGAATTTGATGCCATATTAATAGCAAAATTCAGGGATACAACTGAACTCGATGCATTTATAAAAGAACTCCTAAAAGAACCAGATGTACAGAGAACATACACTCAAACTGTTTTAAATATTGTAAAAGAAGATCTTGGCTCTTCTGAAATTCTTGATGAAGAAGAAAATAATGAAATTTAAGTTTTTATATTAAATACTTATTTTTTAAATTAGTATAATTACTGTTTTTTTATTTTTCTTTAGATATCATTCCTATAAATTCATCAGAATTAATTTCTTCTCCAGTAAGAGAAATAGCATATTTTTTTCCAGATTCTTCAATTACCAGTGCAATGGGAAAAATTTCTATTCCCCTGAAATTATGCATATTATTTCCTACAGTTACAACTTCAATTATTGGATAAATAGTTCTATCTGCTGCTTTAATCGGTTTTCCAACTACTTTATCCCATTTGGGCATTTCTATATTACAATTTCCGCAGAAATCTTTAAACAGGGATGATATATCTTTTTCGTCCCTATTTTCGCGGTTAAATATTTTAAAACCTTCAAAAATCATAGATTTTTGAGGCCAGAAAATTTTCAATTTTCTACGGCACTTTGGCCTGTTTAAAAGATTCATTTAAATAAACACTCCTCTCAACTTTCTAAGTTCCCAAAGAAGGGATCTAACGGGCCTCTTAGTTAAAACCTTTAAAGACGTTGCAACAATTCTAAGTAACCTTAATTTCACTTTAATATTTAATGAACCTTCCAATCTCTCATTTCTAAGATCAGGCTCTACCGAGAAATATGTATTTGGAATTACATTTACAGCAGCAGCTATAGAATAGAAAAAGCCTCCAACCATGGCAGTATCTGCAGCTTCTCCCAATCCAAAAATAAGATTAAGTGCGATTTTTTCTATAGAAATAGATCTTAAAGATGACTCCATTATATCCATAAAGTAAGGTAAAGATTCTATAAAATCAGGAATAACTTTTGGAAGCATATCTGGAAGTACATCAAGAAGTTTTTTAACATCAAATTTACGCTTAGGCTTTTTTTCTTTCTTTTCTTTTTCGGGTTGTATAAGTTCTCTGTCTATAATCTTGATTTTCCACCACCTAACTCTCAAATAACCTTGATTAACTTTATTTTGCCTGAATAATTCTAAAGAAATATGAAAAGGAACCACCAGAATCCCTATTATGATCAGTACTATAATAAGGATTATGATGGCCGCAATGAGGTTTACCAATTATGATCCACTCTTTATTTTAATTTTCACCAGTGATCAAAAATTCAAAGCCAACAAAAATCTGTCAAAATCCATGATTTTGATGCACCGAAAATTCTGATTTTCGATAGCTTTGATTTTTGTGGCCCCAAAATTCTACGAATTTTAGAAAATATTTCATATTTTCTAACCGGAGGAAACTTCGTTTCCTCGGCCACAAAAACTGTGTTTTTGTAGGCTCCCAAAAAATTGAAAATTTTTTTGAGGATTTTGGGGGAATTTTTTTCCCAAGTTAATATTACATTTTAGGTTCTGAACCAGGGCCGCGAGGTGTTACTCCTTCAGATTCTTTTCCACCTTGACCTCCCATTTGTTCTTTTCCTTGTTTGGCCATTTTCATTCCTTTTTTCATTACTCCTTCAGGGCCGCCTTCTTCTTCCACCATTTTTTTAATGCCGTGTCCTACGTCTGTTGCCATT
>JAEZKE010000116.1 GCA_023436175.1 Methanobacteriota archaeon | reverse complement strand
CAAGCTAGTTTTAAACATAAACAGGGAGAGGGCTTTAATGTCCTCTCCGAACAAATTATATTATAAAGGAGTTAATAATATATGAGTTTATCGATAAATTTAGTCACAAATGATTATATTGTAATGGCGGGAGACAGCAGAGGTTGTATAGAGTGTGAAGGGAAAAAATATGTTGTTTTAGATAATGTAAAAAAGATAAAGAAAATTGGAAACTTCGTTATGTTCTTTACTGGGTTAGCGTGGGTAGCTGACACAATATCATCTATGTTTGAAAAATTACCAAATGAATTAAAAACAATACTTAGTTTACAAAGAATATGCATTGAAGTTCAAAATGATTATTTTAAAAGATGTAAAGCTAATGGAGAGAATCCATATTTAAGTGGAGCAAATAAAGATATTTTTATGCAAATTGTAGTTAGTGGAGTTGCAAGACAATATAATTTGCCAATAGCATACGTTTTACAAGATTGTAATGATTATAAACCACTGCAAGTTAGTTGGGATAAAAAAGGACTTGATTGCTATAGCATGATTAGTTCAGGGCATCACAGTGATGAGGGTAGTGCTTACATTGAGAACCTTTATAATAATGGATTGCTAAAAACTGATGCAGATATTTTTAAAGCTTATAAAAAAGTTTATACTGATGCTGTAAATGAGCAGGTCGGCGGTGTAATGGATATGTACATTTTAAAAAGTGATGGTAGCATTACAAATTATAAATTTAATATTCCAGATGAACCGAATTTAAATAGAGCAAAAATCGACAATTTAGGTCATATTCATTTTGACCCTAAAAATGGAATAAAGATTTCTAATTTACAAACTAATCAAGACACATTTTATTTAGATACCATCGGGAACTTACATATTAAAGGAACTTTAGAAGCCTGTAGTGGAAGTTTTTCTGGAACAGTAAATGCAGGAGAAATTATTAGTAGTAAAATAATTGGTTCTGATATTGAAGGTACGGCTATTGATGGAAGTGATATAACAGGAGGAAAAATACAATGAGTTTATGTTTTGCATATATTGAAAAATATAATGAAGGTGTATATATAGCAGCAGATGGAAGAAGGATTGGATTACAATTTAATAAAAGAGGAAATTTAGAGCCAAATGGTACTATAACCAGTGAAGAATATAGAAAGGTTAGACCACTTACAAATAAATCGTGTTTGTTTATAGGGGGAGTATGTGAAATCACTGAAAAAATGTATGATGAAATTCGTTCAATGGTTAATAGTGATTCAACTTTTGAAGAAATAGTTGAAGTTATTCAAAATGTAAGTAGAAAATATCATTCATTATCAGGACTTACAGGTGATGCAGATAAAACTTCAAGTTCAGCAAGTGTATTAGCCTATTATGACAATAAAATTAAGGCACGAATAGTAGGATTATCACCATGCAATAATTATGAGCCAATAATATTTCAAGATGAAGGTAATTATGGATTTAAAGGTGATTTAATTGGAGAACAAAAGGGAAATAAATTTGTACAAAATAATCCGAGAAATAAAAACGAAAGATTTTCTAATTATACATATAGAATATATCAGCATATAACAAAACAGAGTTTTCCTGTGGGTGGAATGTTAACAGTATATAAAATTAGCAATAGTGGAATTAGTTTAGAAGAAAAGAGGATGATAAAAAATGATTAATGCAAGTACGATGACAGGTGGTACAATTAACGGAACAGAAATAAATGGTGTTGAAATTAATGGTGGTAATATCAATGTAGTTACAGATATTAAAGTTGGAGATAAAATTTCTATTGGTAATCCTGAATCTACTGGGAACAAAACAGTATCTTTTGAAAATCAAGGCAATCAAGAAGCCAATATTACAAAGTATACCAATGGAGAATTGAAGGTATGGTGTGATGATAAAATAACGCTTGCTGGATATGATGGAACACAGATAGTGGGACAGGTAGGCTTCTTTGACAAAGAACCTATAATGCAGCAAACAGCTACTAAATTATCAAGTAATGCAACATTATCTGATGTAATAGTAAAGGTCAACGGTATCCTTGGCAAATTAGAGAATTATGGTCTTATTAAGATAACAGGATAATTATTAAAATGGGAAGAGGGTTATTTCCTGTTCCCAAGTAAGAAAGCAGAAAGGAGGCATAATTTGTGAGTGAGGTCTATACAGTTAATGATATAATGGATATACTTAATATTGGCAAGAATACAGCTTATGATTTAATAAAGCAAGAAGGATTTCCAGTAATTAAGATAAAGTCGGTATTTAGAATTCCTAAAAAGGGTTTTGAAGAATGGATTAATAGACAATAAAAGCATCAATAAAATAAAGTTTGGACTGCCTCTTTATCAGAGACAGTCCTTTTGTTATTTACAAATTATTGAAACCATAGTAATATGATGGTAAATTTACTTAGGTGTATTTAAATTACCATTTGTGGAGGTATGTATTTGTGGAGAAATGGGTAATTTTATTTATAAATATTATATCTGTACCAACATTCATCTTGTTTATTCTCATAGGTTTAACAGATAACAGTCAAAAGAGAACAATAAGAGTTATTTTAAAAGATATTATCAATAATACAATTAAAATATTTGCTATACCTATAAAAAGGTATAAAGCTCAAAGCACATTGGCAAGAATATGTATTGGATTAATTGCATTAGTACTTCTGTTTATTTTTTTATTCACTTTTTATTCATATAATGTTGAAATACTAAAGACATACATTAGTATTAAATTGTTCTTAAATACGATAATTGAAGTATTAATAGTAATGGGACTTCTTTATGTTATGGCATTGATAGTTGAAGTTTTTTTAGGTAGTTTTATTTTAGATTACATCAATAGTACAAATAAGTACATTGGGAATATTGCTTTTGTAAGTTCTTTTATCCCTTTTTTGGTACTAGCCAACTTATCTATAAATAAAAGCAAAAACAATATAATGGTTTATTTAGACCTAATAGTTTTATTCTTTAGTCATTTAATTGTATATAAGGGATTATATTTAATTATTAATAAGCCTGACTATCTTTCGGCAAAAACTCATAAATTAAACAAATACAGTAAATATATTGGCATGATTGTGTGGTTATTAATTTTAATATTTAATTTATATAGTGCTGTATTTTTGGTAACAAGAATTGATTCAAGAGCCTTTGTGAATAAAAGTAATAATTTTGTTAATGACCCGATGGAACTACTTTATTTTACAATTACATCACTAATCACCATAGGTTTTGGTGATATTACTCCTAATAGCCCTTGGGGTAAAGGGGTAATAGTTTTAATTTTTATTTCTGGATTATACTATCTAGTAATATTTATAGGAACTGTACTTACTGCAAGTATTTCGAATAAAGACACATTGTATGGATATATAAATCGAAGGGTTAATCTTATCGTAAATAACCTTAATGAACTATTATCAAATGTTGAAAAAGAATCAGGAATTAATATTCCTAGAAGCGAATTGTCAAAAAGTAATATTTATAAGGCATTATCATTAATTAATACTGAAAAACAATCGTCAATTTTAAAAAAATATGATTGCAATGAAAACTGGATTAAGTATTTAAATTATTCAAAAGAACTATGTTTAAAGAATATTAGAGAAATATATATATTTTCAACGTATTTAGAACCAGAACTGATTAATAATTTACTAGATATAGAGGATTGCTATTACTTTAGCATACTGAATAAAGGGAGAATGGAACTTATATGCAATAATAATCTTGGTCGTATGGCGAATGAGTTCACAGAATACATATTACATGTATACGAACTTGAAAAATATAGAAAAGCTAATCTGGAAGAGCATAAAAGGGAACGGAAGAGATTATTACCTATAGTAGAGGATTCAGGAAAAGAAAAAAAGATAAAAAGGGATGATAAGGCAAATATTATTAAGGGGTGACTAATAACTAATTTAGGTAGACACTGGGTAGACATTACCCCTTAAAAACTAAAAAATACTCTATAATAATGGAACATATTGTAAGGGAAAGCAAGGGAAAGAAATATTCTTTAAAGCCGGATTTAACAGGGACTATAAGGAATTTATGAGAAAGTAAAATACAGTAAGTGAAGTTGATGGCAATTGTTCGACTCCCCTCGCCTCCACCAAATAAGTACCAAAGTTTTCATACAATGCAAAGCCACTGATTTTAGTGGCTTTTGTTGTATTTAAGGGTAAATTTTAAGCTCCTTTTCTAATGATTTTCACATACGAAATGTAAATATAAGGGAAAATTTCGAGGACTCGATGTCCTCGAAATTTTATTAATATTAAACAGATGTATATCCGCCATCAACTTTTATATTCTGACCGGTAATATAGGAA
>JAEZKE010000040.1 GCA_023436175.1 Methanobacteriota archaeon | reverse complement strand
AAGTTTATGCACTCACAAATAGAAGGATCGAAATTATTAATCATGAAGAAGGTTGCACATTTAATGCCGATTGTCGTGCCTGAAAAGTTATCTATTTGTATTAAAGATTTTTTAAACAAGAATAACTGACAATTCTTATATTAGAATTAATATAAGCTGTCAAATATATATAAGCTTTTAAAATTACATATAAGTTATAAGTTTAAAAAGTGAAGAAACACTCAGGAAAAGTTGGAGTGTTTCTTCACTCTTTAGAATAAATAAATTATTTAGTCACAAATTCTCAAAATAGTTATAAGAATAGAAGTTAAAGATTAGCTTATAATTGCTGTAAAATTATTTCAATGGACAAAAGAATAGCTTATTGATTAGACAGTATTACGAAATATAACTATTCGCAAAACCTAAGTTACGATATACCATTTTCGAAGTCTTGAGAGTGGTACATCTTCATTTTAGCTTGAAAATTTCTTTCATTTTCTTCAGATAATTTACGTTCCCATTCATTCATGATTTCTAAATATTTATGCATAAGCAGGGAATTCATTTTATTGTATTTACTTTTTGAAAAAGTACCCTGCCAATAGAACCATTTTATTGAATTTTCGATTTCAGCCCTGCGGAAACATATCCGGTCAATAGTTAAATCCTCAATTTCCCTACGGATTATTTTTTCTGCACGATTTATATGAAACATATAACACCCCTTAATTCCCCTAATTATTAATGTAACATTTTCTATATTTTGTAACATCTATGTGAGAGGGTGTGGGAGTATTCAAACCCTGCCGATATGCTTTTTATACAATCTGACTACTTTTATTTGCTGAACCCACACACCTATTAGTCTATTTATTTTGAATTGACTTTGTAACACCAGAGTGCTACAATTTTACATAAATAATATAAATTTATACAGGCTGAAACGTCAGAGAACCCGACCGCCAATAAGACTGTATTTAATTGTCAATGTACTATGTCCTTTTATTTAAAATATCAGAATAGATATATGCAGATATCAGTGGATATCCACTACAAATATACTAACATATTATCTCGTGGATGTCAATAGATATCCACTTAAAAATTAAAATTATTTTAAGGAGTATTTATGGGTAAACATCTTAATAAAACTTATCCTTTACGAATTGATAATGAATTACGTCTTAAAGTTGAATATATAGCTAATATTGAAGATAGAAAAATCAGTCAACAATATGAACGTATTATTAAACAATTCATATCATCATACGAATCAGACAATGGCGAATTGGTAGTAGAAGAGGATGGAACAGTCCACCCAAAACAGATATTTACTAATGATAGAGCGGGAAAATCATCCAATTTCAAAGTTGGTTAGATAAAAATAAATAAATTACTTAGGAGGTTTTATGGATCATTTTTCTATCGTCATAATAATCTTACTAATCATTTTACTAATCTTATCCCAACTTATCACCAAAAATTCACATAACAATACTAAAGAAATAACTATTAAAGACAGTACTATATTACCTTACAAAGCTAAATATCTTCTAACTAAAACAGAATATTCATTTTATAAATTTCTCAAACCAATCTGTGATAAACATAATAGTTTAATATGTCCGAAAGTAGGACTTAAAGATATAGCAGAGGTTACCGATAAATCTAATTATTATAAATGGTTTGGTAAAATCAATCAAAAACATGTTGATTTTCTCATATGTGACAATAATTTAAAACCTACATTTGCAATCGAATTAGATGATTATTCACATGGAAGTCAAAGAGCTAAGAAAAGTGATGATTTCAAAAATGCCCTTTTTCTTAAAATTAGTTTACCGTTAAAAAGAATAAAAGTAAGCAATACGTATGATAACCTAGAGGACATTTTATTTCCATCTACTATTATTTTCCCAGGTGTGAATTACCCAATAGCAGAAGAGTAGTAATATTTCTTAGTTGAATGGAAATTCCCCCTGGTCATAATCATCCAGTTTTTTGAATTCAGTATCACGATTAAAATATGTATCTGTATTATATATAAAAGACTGTTTATCAGTCATATATATAACCTTATTAATGCGACGTAGGAGAGCATTCCAAGTTTCCTTATATGCCTTTTGTACCTCTTCATATTGATTTTCTAGAGGTATATTAGTTATTATATATACTTTGGTAAAACACGCTATTTTGTTAGCATATCTACAAGGTAATTCGAGCGGATATCCATCTAAATAATTAAGCATATCTTGTATTTTTAGACTTGAACGAAATTCCTCGAATATTATATTTTCTTGACCTTTATAATTATCAAATGGGTGCTGATAATCCGTAACTCTGAATATATTCTGATATCCATGCATTTCCATGATACCTCTTGTTTTGCCAACACCAGTAGAACCGTATATATATCGTACATCCAATTTTCTAAATTCATTCTTATATTTTTCTTCTCTCACTATTTGTCTCGACCTCTCTATCTTATCTATATTCATCATGTAATTTGGTTCTAATTCAATTATATCGTAATTACTCATACCTTGCTTAATCATATCATAAAGGTCGTGTAGGTCATTTCTAGCACCTTGACGTTCAATAGGTACTTCCCCATATTCTTCATGTGTATTAACTAAATTTGTATCTTTCTTTTTATCCTTTGCCCATTTGCCCTCTTTGAATACATAATCCTTATTCTGCTGACTTGTACCGTTTGCCATTTCAAAATGAGCTCCATCAAATTTATTCTTTATTGTGCTAAACCTTACAGCAGAAGAGCAAGCAAGATAAATATGAGTATGATATGTTAAGTTTTCACCTATTTCATCAGACATACACCAATAAATCAATGATTTAAATTCATTTAATAATTCCTTAATTTTTTCATGAGTATATCCTTTATCAATAGGATTATTAATTGTAATCTGCCATTTTCTTGACTGTGTATCTTTATCCATAGTTAATCCCTCTCTTTGCGACAGATGTTATGTTGCTACATTTATTTGCGACAACTTTGCGACAACTAAATATTACTGATAAATAAGGCTTTAATTACATTTGCGACATGCGACAGAAGTTGCCTAAGGTAATACTAGCCTTAGGCAACTTTTTAATTACAAATATTCTATTATTACCATACATTTTAAACATTAGTTAAATATAAATAATCAGCGTGCCCCGTTTCCTCGTCCCGAGTAATCCGGTGCACACTGATTATTTATTGTCAAATGTTAGAAATGTATCATATAAACGATAATATTTTTTGCTTGCCCTAAAATAATCTGCACTAACTTTTTCCTTCATTGGATACCATACTTTTTTTTGCATAACTAAATGCGGAGTTAATAGCAATGCACACAAAAATATACCTTTCCATCCAAAATTTGATACTTTTCTATGTACATATTCATACTCTACCAAACACCTTATTTGTTTATCTATCATAGTATCAAACTGACATACTAATATAATATCATATCCAAAATGTCTATGTACTTGCATAAATTTATTCCATTCAGCTCGATTATTCTTACCCCATTCCCTAGCATTAAATATCATTTGAGATTCATCAATTATAAGTGTAATTTCACCCTCTTTAACTTTTTTATCCTTAAAATAATTACGACTAAATTCCTTAAGATACTCTGGACTTAATTTTTCAGTCTCTATATAGTTATAATATTTAGGATTTTTTACATATTTAAGATTAATCGGGAAATTACATATAACTGGCTTTTTTCGAAATAATAAAAATTTTATGTTCCTAGCCGTATGCAATGATTTACCACTCCCCGGTGTACCAGTATATAAATATATCATTATAAATCCCCCTTATTAATCACCAATCATTTTCACCCAACGCATGATTATACTGTATAAATAAAACACCCCTATAGCTACAAGCCATGCTGTACATACAGTGATAATATCACCTACAGGTATAAACCAATTAAGATATGACATATAAGGCATATTACTAAATGCTGTTATATATTGCTGGAAAGGACTATGAGGCAATACATTCATTAATACCTGTCCAAATTTACTAAATATACTCATTAATGCATCCATGTTTTACCCCCTAATCATTTTAGACCTTGTAATTAATATTAATCCTATAATAAAAGCTAATAGCTCCATTCTGCGAAATATTAAAGCTACAGTATTCCATGGAGCAAGGTCAACGTTAAGATCTGCCGTTTTCATGCCATTTATAGTTGGATATGCAAATTTCCATGTAAACTTTGGAGACTCTGGTGTTGCTCTAAGCACCTTTATAAAATCCACTAAATCAAAAGGCAAACAAAAGGGAAATAAATCCGTTAGATTAAGCCTATATTCACTTATTTCACCTGGTGTTGTTACAGCCGTTACGTCCTTATCGTTTGTTGTATCTTTATCACTATCTATTACTTTACCTCTTACTAAATCAATACCAATAACTCCGACATCTGCCATTACATCATCTATAGGTACAGCCTTAGTCTTTACAGCCTCTAATGTTCTTGTAATAGTTCCATCTGCATCTTTTATATTCTGCCAATCTATTGGAATTACATCATCTGCAATAGTACCGTTACCCGCTTTACCAACTACATCATAATTAACTAAATCACCATCACGATCGTATATGTCAGATATTCCTCCAACATTGTCATAAAACGCAACTGGAGAAATATAACTAGTTACTTCCTCTATTGTCTTATTTGTTTTAGGAAATTCTGGACATACTAATTCCGCATATGAACCTTGACATTGTTGATAAGGATACACATAAATATCATTAGTTAATTTATACGCTACATTGTTACCCGCTCCAAATACATATTTTGAATACAACCATAACTCCATCAATGAGTTTCCAACCACGCACCATATAGCCTTTATATCATTATTGTAATCTCTAAATCGTAAATCAACTTTTGAACTACCAAGACTATTAGCAAAATGTACTGTATCTATACCTATTGGGCTTATACCTGTAATACTCGTACCATAATTTGAATATTTGACTGTTTCAGGATATAAGCTAGTCACCCATGACTTAAAAGAATTCCATACTTCATTGCCTTTATCTAACGTACCTTCAGCTACTTTTGTTATCCATGCTGTAGCCTTTACTGCTGTAATACCATTATTAATACAAAATCCAATAAATTTTGCTTTTTGCATTTCTCCCCACTGCTTAACAGAAGTAGTATCATTAAAATCAACACTTGGAGCAGGCTCCAAGCCAAAAGATGCCATTAACCATGCCATTGCCTCCTCGGTTGCAATACCTGCCTCGGGCAATAAAGGTAATAATGCAGTTGCATATGCTTTTTTATAATCAATAAAACACGATGTAAACATTATTAATACTATAAGATTTATAGCCAGTATTCTTTTTATCATAAATACCCCCTTTAAACTTTAAAAAGAGGATAGACATATTATTATGCCTACCCCCTTTATGTTACCGATATTATTAATGAGCAACTTTTCGCCAAATTCTAATACCGATAGTTATTACGGTTACTGCACCCATAATAGGTAATGCCGCAGGCAACGCAGTAGCGATTGAACCCATAGCATCAGTAGCACAAGTTGAAAGTCCAGTTGATAAAGCTTCAGTTATAGCTACCATTAATTTATTCCTCCCTTCATAGTTTTAAAAACTAAATTAATAACTTCACCAATTATGAGAGGTAGAACAGATAATATAAAACCAGCTCCATAGCCAATTCCAAACAACTTAACAATATCAACTATTTCATATGTCATTTTATCCGCCCCCACATAATAAATGCACTTATTAACCCAGCTATTACACCCATAAAAAATATAATTAAAATCAATAATGATGTGTAATCAGTAACATTATCAGAAACATTATCCGTAGGAATATCAGTTGGCACTACAGTAACAGGAACATTATCAGTAGGAATACCAGTTGGAACTCCAGAAACGATAGCTGTTACACTTCCTGTAATAATAGTCATATAATTACTCCATTCCTATATATGTAATCAGTTTGCATATAAAACTTTTCTTCAGAAAAATAAAACTTAAAAATTAGTAGTTAAGGGATGGTTGCAGGAGAGTGATGCAACCATCCATACCCCTATTATAATTTCTTACCCCTTATCAAGAAAAATAGGAACCCACGATTTTTCTTGACAAGGATACAATCATAGGCTATGCCGAAGCCTTAGAAGGTCTTTCGATAGGTTTACCATTTTCCAAAGACATAACAGATAATATGGATAAATACGTCTTTTCGCGTATTTGAATATTAATTTCAACCTCAATTTCGTCCATTTTTGCAATACCAGAAAACAAGACTTCCTGACCTTCCTGAAGAAATACTTTAATAACATCAGTACCCTGTAACAAATTTGCTGAATAATACGTTTTTGATGGGTCTTTCTTTCCTTGAAAACTGCTTAATCCTAAAAACTCAACCTTAAATTTTCCTTGCATAATAATTCATTCCTCCTTGCCATTTTGGCATAATTATTCATATTTTTAGTTACATGTTTTAAAATACTACATTAGTAGCATAAAAAAATATTCGTTAAATCTTGATTACTTACGAATAGTTAGAAGAGTATATATCTAACTATTCGCAAAACCTAAGTTTAAAGAATAGTTAAAATTATGATATCAAATATTACTATAAATATCACTGCTTTATAAAGTAAAAAAACAATATAAAGTGAATAAATATTAAGGAGGAAATTATAATTATGCAAGTAAAAGGAACATTTATTTTTATGGGTACTGAAAAAACTACTTCTAGGGATGGTAAAAACGATTACTATAAAATTGGTCTTATACAGGGTCTTGATAGTGAAGTCTTTTATGTAGATAAGCCTGTCTTTGATAAATATAGTAATATCCCAGTAGCTACACCGATAACTGCTGATATTAATATTGTACGTAAAGAAGGAAAAACGTATTTAGGTCTCATTGATTTACAAGTAACATCAGTCGGAAACGTATCTGAAATTAATAAAAAAGTAAGTTAGCATCCCCTCCCTCCCCTTAATTATCATATTACTAAAGATTTACAATAAGTATATCGGGTGCTTGCTGTGCCGGCGGTTTGGAGGCCGGACAGCACCCGCCGATAAATTTCGATTTACATAGGGGGTAACGCATGGATTATACACAACAAATTGATGATATTTACAAAGCAGTAAGTAGCACGAATGAAATATTAGGAAATATAGCGGCTCTTTTAGTTGTTTTCGTGATAATTCTTCTCTGCTACTTTGCATACAAGTTTTTCAATATGTTTTTCTAAATTGCCATTTATGGCAGAAAGTGAGGTGTTTAATATGTTTGCAGTTGGGGCAGGTCTTAGTGATGTGGTTACCTCTAGCATGCTTAATGGTGTGCTTAGTGAAGTAACTGGGTTACTTCCGGTAGTTATTCCAGTCATGGTCGGATTTATTGCATTACGTAAAGGAATTGCTTTTATTCAATCGGTTTTACATTCTGCTTAATATTTTGGATCGCATCAAGGGGTTTGGCAAAAGTCAGACCCCTTTAAAATGAAAAGGGGGTTGTATTATGACCAAGGAAAATAAAATTAAATTCATTATAACTTTTATCATATTTCTAATATCAATCTATTTTATCGGTTTCTTTTCTGCAAAAAGTGTATATGCAAAAACGCTTTATGATGAAACAATAACGTCGGATAAAGCAAAAGATGAAGTTGAAAAAATACTAGGATATAGTGAGAATGTTGGTTACAAATATGCTTTTTTTAGCTATTCTACAACTTTTGGTAGATATGAAATATATATCAGTAAATACCCTTTTAAAATGGCTACTTCTGGTTATTTTATGTCTGCATATCCTACAAAAGGATATATTAGTTCAACTGGCACGTCATTTACATTATCAGATGGAACTACTCATATAGGAAATACTACTAATCAGGGTGTTTATTTTGGTGACGGTTATGTGTTGAATACTTCAGGAACGAATTATTGTATTTACTCGACTGATTCAATTTATTATGAGGATGGTAAAACTTTTTTTTCAGTGACGGTACTGGACAAGGTTACTACCCAACCTACCCTGCGCCCAGTTCTATCCCAGATACTGGCTCTGGTACCGATTTTGGTTTCTTTAGTGGTTGGTTGGATAGCATTAAGGAAGGGCTTACAAGTCTTGGGAACGCTATTACATCAGGCATAACCAATTTTTTCTCTCATCCAATAGATACTATTGTTTCTGGTATTACTGATTTAAAATCATTTTTATTCGATAAAATTGCTGATATAAAAACTATATTAAGTGGCTTAGGTAATAACATAGTTGATGGTATTACAAATTTTATAAAAGACCCATTAGGCACTATAAAAGATACTTTAGTAAATTTAAAAGATAATATTGTAGAAGGTTTTAAGTCTTTCTTGGAAGCTCCAATATTAAAAATTAAGGACATTGTATCTAAAATAGCCGGGGATATTATAGACGGTATTACTACTCTACTAAAGAATTTGTTTGTACCAGATGCTGAAAAAATCAATACAAAAGTAAATAGTATAAAATCTAAATTTGACTTTGCGTTTGAATTTACAACAATGATTGGTCAAATTAAATCGTACTTGTTAGATAGTAATTCTCAAATACCTGTCATAGAAATTAATCTAGCATCTGCTGAAGGGAAATACAAATACGGTAATTCCGCATATGTATTAGATATGACATGGTACTCCAGATATAAGCCAACAGTAGATAAAATAATAATAGCATTTGCTTATATTATATTTATATTTATTGTATTTAAGCGATTACCGGATATTATATCGGGTGCAGGTGCTATTACTGATAAAAGTTCAGATGTTGGCAGAGGATACCGGATAGGTAAAGGAGGGTCAAAGGGTGATAATTGATGGTATTTTAACTATTGTTTTTGGTCTGATCGATTTTCTTTTGACTCCTCTGGGTGCTATTCATTTTAATTTTGATATATCTTCTATTACATATGTTTTACAATATTTTAAAATGGCTTTATATATAATTCCATTTGCACAGTTATCTCCTATTCTTGTATTTTTTATTGCTATGATGGGATTCCGAATTGTGGTTTCAATGATAAAGACTATATGGGATTTACTGCCGATACTATAGGGAGGGTTTTTATGCTGGATATATTTGTAAATGTATTAAAGGGATTTGTAAGTTTATTTAAATATCCATGTATTATAGCAGGGGTCACTCTCCTGCTATTTTATATAATTGTAATGATTAATATTATCATGCTGTTATGTAAAGGATATAGATTTAAAAAAGGTAAACATAAAAAACTTAAGAAACGTAGTATTTTAAGACGATTGATAATTGATGCACCGAGACAAGTTGCAAAGGATATGATAGAAGCTGATCCCGAAATGTTTAAATACCAGGGATGTATTATATTTACTGGACGACAAGGCAGAGGAAAAACTATAGGGATGGTAGAATATGCACGTAGAATGCAAAAAGAATACCCTCTTGCAAAATGTATGACTAATATTAAATACAAATATCAAGATGAGAAATTGAAACATTGGCGGCAGTTAATAGATTATAAGAATGAAAAACGTGGTGTTATTGTAATTATGGATGAAACTCAAAATTGGTTCAGTAGTAATCAATCAAAGAATTTTCCTCCGGAAATGTTAACTGTTATTACACAGAATCGTAAAAATAGACGTATTATTCTTGGTACTGCACAAAGTTTTCATTTATTAGCTAAGGCAATACGTAGTCAAGCTACAGAGGTTAGAGATTGTATAACCCTTGCTAGATGTATCACAATAGTAAGACGTAGGGAGCCTATTCTTGATGCAGAAGGAAATGTAGTTGAGTGGAAGAACCGTGGTATGTATTTTTTCGTACATGACAAAGAATTAAGAGAATCATACGATACATATGAGGTTGTTGATAATTTAGCAAAATCAGGATTTCAGGATAAAGATTATTTAATTGATAACGGAAATTTAATTGTGAATATTGATAAAAAATGAGTGGTGTTCCTCGGCTCGTCCGAGGATACCACTTTTTTATCAATATTCGCTATCCTTACTTGACTATAGCTACACATAACACTCATTTGATTAAGGGGTGTAATAATGGAGAGTTATTACAATATTAAGCGGAAAATGTTCGGGGATAATGAACAAATAGTTGTTTATAGTAAACCTGTTGTAGTTGGATTTGATAGTCCTTTAAAGGGGAGGAAAATGAAAGATATTATTAAACAGGCAAAGACATTGGATGAATATAAACAAAGGGCATATAGGAGTTTTAAAAACAGTGCTAGGCGGTCTAAGAATAAGATTTATGATTATGCAAGGGCAAATATATGGGAATGGTTCGTTACTATCACATTTGACCCAGAAAAGGTAAATAGCTTTAATTATGATGAATGTACTAAGAAGTTATCAAAATGGCTTAATAACACGAAGTCAAGGTATTGCAAGGATATGAAATACCTGTTCATTCCGGAATTACATAAGTCTAAGCGTTATCACTTTCATGGTCTAATATCAAATTGTACTGGATTGGATTTTACAGATAGCGGTCATAAAACGGATGACGGGGAGGTTATTTATAACATTGGCAAATATAAATATGGCTTTACAACTGCTACTAAGGTAAAGGACAGTCAAAGAGTTAGTATGTATATTGCCAAATATGTTACGAAGGAATTAACCAGTACTGTTAAAGGTAAGCGTAGGTATTGGCAGAGTAAAAATTGTAATAAGCCTACAGTTGAGTACCATTTTAATGAGAAGGATACTCACAGAGATTTACATGATAATTTAATCAGCATGACAGGGTTTACAAATGCGGCTGAGAAGGAATACGTAGACAGTAAAGGAAATAATCAGTATGTAAGATATTATGAATATCAATTCGGGGGTGCTGTATGAAAAGGGAAACTATTATAAAGCACATGAACAATGCTATTGAGTTGCAAATGCAGTGTCAAAAGGACAAAAACTTAAGATTGGTTTATAGTGACTTTGATTTTGATAGATTTATTGATAGGTGTCGGGAAATGCTTGGTGAACAATGGGAAAATATAAACAATATCGAAGTTCCATTTTAGGGAGGTAGAATGATGATAATGATTTTTGGATTTATATTATATGTTATAATGACGATATTTGGTATTTGGTCTGTTTATGATAGTCTTAAAATTCGCAATGAACTAAGAATAATATTGAAAGAAACAAAGCAGTTTGACTATAGAAGGGATAATAATAGATGCAAAATAATGTATTATGTGTCTTTTGTATTGACATTTATACCTATTGTTATTTGGATATATGTTACTTACCGTATATTGATATCAATATAAACATAATAAGGACTAACTGATATGTTAGTCCTCTTCTCTTCTATTTATCCAGCTTTGTAAGTTGATGACTTTACCTTGGAATTATCATTTGTAAGTTTAATTTTTGGGTGGACAGTTCCATCCTCTTCGATTATTAATTCGCCATGCTTGTCCTCATATTCATCAATATATCTTTTAATTAAATATTCTATTTGTTTTGTAGTAGTTCTGCTTTCTTTTTCAGCAATAAAAGATATTTTGTCAATATTAATTTGTTCGGTTCTAATTGTAAATCTTGGCAAATTAGATGGCATATTTTACCTCCTAAAAACGTAAAAAGTGTTGAATAGGTGTTGACACCTTTTCACAATTATGATATAATAATATCAAGTTAAAGGTGTCATCACTTAGACGTCACCTTATAGTGGTTGGAACGGTTTGTTACTTGGTATTCTATTGAGAAATCCATGGTTGTCGAGTTGATTGGTCGGATGAAAGTCGCAGTCTTACATAATAAAAAACGTTATTATGTTTAGCTCATTGAAAATTGAATACAGTCAATTTGGGCGGTCGATTTCTTCGACATATCAGCCATTGATTAATTTTTAATGTTTGTAATATTGTAACATCACGGTGTCACAAAGTCAATTGCAATAAGTGTGTGGGTTCTTGGCACATAAAAGAGTAAATGAGCCATATAAGGTACTCTCCCATACACTCCCCATAGATTGGAGTGTGTTTTATGCAGGAAGGAATAAAGAGTAATGCGGAAATAATGATACGTAAAGATATTGATAATTTAGATAATAGTCGCCTAGCATATAAAGTAGGTATAATAAAAAATGACATAAAATATGCTTTTTGGCATGGGTTTATAGATGAATATATATACAATGAGTTAATGCAAAATGTTAGTAATAAGTATAATAAGTTATGTGAGTTTTAATTATTCGTTTCGACATGGGTTTAACGAATAATTATTCGTAATATCCTAAGTTTAACGAAGAAAGGTAAATGTTTTATAATTCACTGATAAAACTACAGTAATACCTTTAACCGATAAAAATAATTGTAGTGCATTAAAAAAAAGGTATAATACCAGCTATTTCAATAAAATTTTTGGGACCTAAGATAGGATTGTCATTATCCCCAATTATAATTAGCCATACAATCGTAATAAATAAAATCAAGCTATTAATTAAGTATTTAATCACATTTTTTCTGAATGATTTAATAATGTTATATTTTGCATATGATAATTCCTTTTACTCCTTTTATTTTTTCAAAATCATCATATAATACACTTAATATGGCTGCCCATATTTTATTTTGTTCGTCATACTCTGAAGCATCGTATCTTATTATTTTTGAGGATTTACTTTGTACAAAATATGATTCACCATGATTAGAAAATCCATAAGGAAACAGAAAGTCGCAATGCCTTTGTAACCTTTTGGAGATTTCATCATTACCTTCGTTGTGCTTTATATCATTATAAATGTTTAGATCTATAATATCACCCTCATTAAGCGTATTTAATCTATCAAGATGGTAAAATTTTGCCATTAAATATTTCTCCTTTATTTATCATCATATGTTAGCATATTAAACTTACCTGGAAGGTAGCATTTTACAAGTAACGTATATTGAAAAAGGTCTAGTACTCATATACCTAAAAGATATAAGATATCCGTTCATAGTTGCGAGCCAACGAGTACCTAATGCGGTCACTGGGTGCTTACACTTGGGTTCTGGTATGATCGGGGAACATATTGTTATGCGATGTGCTTTGTCACTGTAGTTCATAATATTGACAACTCTTTGTAATGCTGGTATTATATGAATGTGGATCTCGTCTCGTTTTCATGGCTATATGTAAGTCCATGTGGTGGATCCACTTTTAATATCTTTCAAACCATAATTTATCTATCATTCTACCCATTGTACTAGCACTGGCTAATTCTACTATTACATCCCTGATAAACGCCAAATGAGGTTTATGTGGGTATAGTGGTTTTGTCATAAAGCGCGGTACAGTCATATCATAAGAGAGTAGTTTTATTGAAACTCCAACTTTCTCTCTATCATAACCTAAATACTTTTGTAAATAACTCTTTAAATCACGTAACTCAGAAGCAAATTCTCTTATATATTTTGCTTGATCATCAAAACACTTATCATAAATGAATGTAAGTTTTTTTCTTAGTGCAGCTACTTCTCTTTTCTCCCTAATTTCAAAAGCAGCTTCAATTACATCTTTTCCATGACCAGTATTTTTAAGAGCTAACGCCAGAAACGGAGGCATATCAACGTCATAAGTTTCTACTCCAAACACATTATCGTCTTTTACATTACAATCTGACCAAAAATTTCTAAAAAACTCATTTAAATCACTATAATATTGTGAGCCTAGTCTTATTTCATCGTAGATTTTTGACCATTCTTCTCTAGAACGAGCTGTCTTAAGATTCTTTACTTCATCTGAATGAAGTTTGAATTTACGTGTATATGGATGATTATCGAATAATATGCATTTTGTATTATAAAGATTTCTTAAGGGATGTGGACAATATTCAGCTCCGAGGAATTGTGATGCTTCCCGATAATATACAGTTCTTATCGAAGCCCAAACCATAGATTGAGCAATTTTTGAAGTTTCTTTATTATAGGACTTTATAGATCCATCAATTAATTTATCCATTTCAGCTGACTGACCGTATAAATATTCTCGTAATGCTTTAGTTATAGTAGAACCATATTTATCTTCCACCCCTAAAGCTTTAAGTACAAGGAACGATTCTGAATTACGCCAAGCATGTTTAAACATTATAGATATGTCATCGAACATATCACTTAAATCTGTAGCTAAATGTTGTGTCATTTTCCAATTAACAACATGAGCTCGCGCATTACTATTCATAGCTTTATCAAGCTTATCATCAATACTAAAAAACTTTATTGCATCATAATTTAACCATGATTTTCGTTCTTTAGAATATTCGTCTATGTAATTATCTAATACAACGATTTCATCAGAGAATATAATACTATCAACCAAAAGCCTAAGGCTTGCTATATCTAAATCAAATAATTCTCTATTAAAATTCTTAATCTTCCCCATTGCTCTAAATGCTGCTGTTAGTGTACTATTATCTAGCAAAATTCTCATTTTATCCTCCGTTTCAATAGGTAATACTTTTAACTACCATAATTTCTAAATGTTATTTTAATAAATTATCTAGCATAACATCTCGTATTCCCGACACCCCAGAACCTTAAAGTGTTCGCTCATGACTGCGAACTTTCGAGTGCCTAATGCGAACACAGATTGCATGCACTTAGGCACTGGGGTATTCGGGAACATATTGTTATGTTAAGGAAATAGTACAAGCTATTAATAAAAGTTTTTATGTACTAATATCAATAAAATTTCCTCGAAATCGTTCTATGTCATTTGTAATGGTTTTAATTCCCTTTTTATCATAAATTATATTATTACTAAAATAACCTTCTTCAGATAAAACACTTAATAGACTACCAACACTATTTTCAATATCATTTTTATCAATACTCACTTTATCAATAATATTATCAAGATATTTTTCTATATAAATGTCACTTCTTGTAAGCGAATCATTCCTACTACTACTGAGATCGGTAATCTTTACAAGTTTTCTTATGTCGTTTTCCTGATTAATGACTATAATATTATTAGTTACATTAACATTAATCCCTGTTTCATTCCCAAATGCTACTCTTTCAATAAATTTAAGAATTATACCAGCTAATACTGTTGAAGTTATTGAAAGGATTAGACTACCCTGTTC
>JAEZKE010000092.1 GCA_023436175.1 Methanobacteriota archaeon | reverse complement strand
AATTTCAAAACTAGCACTTTTAAGCTTTATCATACTGTTTGCACTTGTTTATATCTGGATTTCAAATCCATTACTGGCATTGATACTGGGATCTATTAGTCTGGTGCCTTTTATGAGAAATGTTTTTGAGATTAAAGGGTGCCACAACAGGAATTTGTACCTAACTCTTTCGGCGGGGGTTTTAATTGTTGGCCTGATATCAACATGTATGTGGGTTTTTAGCCAGAAACCCACTTTAAGTAAAGTGATTGTTGGTATTGCAGCAGGGTTATTGATATTATCTACCTTTCAATCTGCTTTTTCAAGCACCAACAAGTGGAACAACTTTAGAATTCATTAAATGCAGCATCAGTAATTTGATATTAAACTAATTTTTGATCTTTTTTATACTGTAAATTTGAATGTAAAGTATGCAGTCCAAATAGAAAAATACTAATTTAGACACATGTATTAAAATAAACCAAGTATTTGTGGAGTAATTCAAGTTGAAAATAAGTTTTTATCTTTTAAAATTATGATATACTTCCAATTCATCATTAATTGGATAATCCTTTTAATGTTAAGTTAGGAAATACACCTATAAAAACTTAATCATCAAAATTAAATCAAAAAGTACTTATTATATTATTTAAATAGCTACAGCCGGTGATATAATGGTTGTAAAAATAGGAATCATTAAATGTGGTAACATAGGTACCTCTCCAGTACTTGATTTATTACTCGATGAGAGGGCAGACAGACCAAATATAGATACTTGTGTAATAGGCTCTGGAGCTAAGATGAACCCAGACGAAATTGAAAAAGCTGTACCATTAATGCTTGAACAGGACAGGGACTTCGTTATATTCATAAGCCCAAACCCTGGTGCACCAGGCCCTGCTAAAGCAAGAGAATTATTATCTGCAGCAGACGTACCTGCAATCATAATTGGTGACGCTCCTGGACTCAGAGCAAAAGATGAAATGAACGAACAGGGATTAGGTTACATCATCGTTAAAGCAGACCCAATGATCGGTGCAAGAAGAGAATTCTTAGACCCAACCGAAATGGCTTCATTTAACTCCGATGTTATAAAAGTATTAGCACTTACAGGAGCATACAGAGTTGTCCAGAACACAATCGACGAAGTAGTAGCTACTGTCGAAGCTGGAAACGACATAGAACTTCCAAAAGTTGTTATAACAAGAGACAAAGCTGTAGAAGCTGCTGCATTCGGTAGCCCATACGCAAAAGCAAAAGCAATGGCTGCTTACGAAATAGCAACCAAAGTAGCTGATATCGATGTCGAAGGTTGTTTCATGACCAAAGGCGCTGAAAACTACATACCAATTGTTGCATCAGCTCACGAAATGCTCGCTGTAGCTGCTAAATTGGCTATGGAAGCAAGAGAAATCGAAAAAGCTAACGATACCGTCGTAAGAACTCCTCACGGTGGAAAAGGCGAAACTCTCGCTAAATGTTGCTTAATGGAAAAACCAGAATAAATTAGTTTATAAGCGGTCTTCGGACTGCTTAAATACTTATTTTTAAGTTACTTATTTTCAACATATGATTAAAACCAGATCCATATTAAAACTCTTTAATTAAAAGATATCCTCACTTAAATTAATAGATAAAGAGTATTTTTATTTAAATAATCAATCTTCAAGTTAATATACTGATGATCGTTGTTCGGATTTTATTTTTTTAGAAATCTTCCGCACATGTAATCCTTCTTTTTATACTTTAAGCACTGTTTGATAAATTAAAAATAGTACAATATTCATACAATTTTTAATCTAATTAAAGATTTTTCAGCTCATTATACATTTCTCAAACTATTTGACTGTCAAATATCAAAACTATTAAATAATAATTTATGTAAATATAATAAGTAAGATAGGACTTCCTTTCATTTAATAAAACAATTTCAGAGGGTATTACTTCATGACGGATAAGACTGAGCAGAAGATTTTGGATGCTGCCTTAAAAATATTCTCGGAAGAAGGATTTAAAGGCGCAACTACAAGAGTTATAGCACAAGAATCTGGATTTAGCGAGTTAACTCTATTTCGAAAGTTTGAAACTAAAGAAAATCTTTTTAATTCAGTATTAATTAAAAATAGAGAAAATATACTTGAAGAATTGGATTCAATGCTTACCGATAAAAAATTTGAAGATAATAAAGATTTTTTAGAGACCTTAATAAAAAATTTAGCTAATTTAACCGAAAATAACTTTGAATTTATCCATATTTTGGTTTATAACAAAAGTCAAATTGCTGGGGACATATTTATGGAAATCATAAACCATATTTCAGAGTACGTAGAGAAAAATTCCCCGAACGGTTATGCAGACTCTAAAGTATTCGTTTTAAACATTTTTTCATTTGTGTACTTTGTTGTTTTTGATAAAAACCGACGTAAGTTTTTTGATTGTGAAGAAGCTATAGATGAGTTTATAGATCATTCTATAAAGTGCTGTAATCTAGGCTGAATTTTATTATTTATTATATTTTATTTATTTAGGTTTAAATTACTTTAAAAAGTAATTAGTATTCATAAATTATGTAATATGTTATTTAACAAAAATAACAACTTTATATTTTGGAATTAGCTAAGCATAACCTATAAATAAGGATTTATAGATATATTTGGTAATATAATGATTCTTTTTAATCAGATAATTGGAATGGATTTTACAGTGGTTATTTATGACAAGTGAAACTGAAAGAAAAATTTTGGATGCTGCTTTAAACTTATTCGCAGAAAAAGGATATGCTGGGGCTACTACTAGATCTATAGCAGAAAAAGCTGAGGTTAGTGAATTAACTTTATTTAGAAAATTTAAAACTAAAAGAAATCTTTTTGATACACTTATAACTAAAAATATTGAAAAAATGAAAGAAGATTTTGAATCAGTACTTGTAAACAAAAAATTTAATGATCCTCGTGAATTTTTAAAAATCTTTATCAGAAATTACATAGAATCAATTGAAGAAAATTTTGAAGTTTTCTTTTTAGTTATCAATGACGGCACTGGAAAATTTGAGCAGTCAATGGCAGAATTTTTTAAGAAGTCTACAGATTATCTTGAAGAAAATATTGCAAACAGTAACATAGATCCTGAAGCATTTTCTCTTACACTAGCGGGATTCACTTACATAGTCTGTATTGAAAAACATAAAGGACGCACTATCTTTAATCAGGAACAAGTAATAGAGAAATTCATAAATAACGCGGTTCACTGTGTTCAGTAATCCAAATTATTTTTTTTAATTCAGTTTAATAAAATCTACTAAATGGGCTGTTTTAGCATTTTATTTTTTAACATTGTATTTATTTCAATAATTTAATATGTAAGTAACTAATAACTAACAATTAAAAATAAACTTGAAAAATAAGGAGGTGAAAAAATGAATAAGAATGTTCCTTTTGTATTTGTAGCGCTATTTATATCTTTTATTAGTTTTCAAATTGCAGAACCAGTTGCAGCAGTAAAAGTAGTGGACCATTTCGTTAAATACCAACCAGATAGTCAATATGGAGACATTAAAAAGGTTGCAACGACTTATCAGTATAATAATAATTATTTAAAGATTAAAACGGAAGTTTATAAAAAATCTGGCACTAAATATGTTTTCTGGGAGAACTGGTGGGCAAGCCTTACAAAGGTATCCAATACAAAACTTAGAATAAACAACTGGCCTACTATTGACGGTCCGAGTGTAGATACACATTATGTTACAACAAGTTTAACGGCAGCACAGTACTACTGGAGAGTTTACAGGGCACAGATAATATAAATAAACTTCTATTTTTCTTTATGTTTTGATATTTTAGAATAATTTCTGTAAAAATAGTAATCTTTTTTTAGATTCTAATTTTTATTAAAAAAACTTAATTAGTAAATAAATATATCTATTCACATATATTTAGTTTATAATGGTGAATTCATGATAGAAAAGCTCATTGAAAGATTTTTTGAAGCTGCAAGCATGCAGCGATGGAATGACCATATAAGGCCGGTTGAATTAACAGAATTAGACAAACAGGCCCATAAAATGGTCATAGCATATGTCATTGCTAAGATTGAAGAGGACAGAAAAGGTGAGGGGCATATAAACTGGTTAAATCTTATTGAAAGCTTTATTTTTGAGTTCCTTTACAGGTTAGTTTTGACTGACATTAAACCACCAGTTTTCCATAGAATGATGGCAGAAAGGCGCCATGAATTAAACAACCATGTCTTAACCGAACTTAAAGAAGATTTTGACTATTTAGACGACGAAAAATTCAAACATAAATTTGAAAGTTACTTTATGCGGGATGAAAATACCCTTGAGAGGAAAATACTCCGTGCTGCCCATTATCTGGCTACAAACTGGGAATTTAAGATTATATACCATTCAGCGCCATTTATTTATGGAATAGAAAAGACAAAGGAAAATATAGAAAACCAGATCGAGGATCATTACGATTTGATCGGTGTTCAAAAAATTCTACTTGGAAAGAAATCCTATGGATTTGTGGATCTCTGCGGGCAGTTGCGTTTCCAGAAAAGATGGGCACATTCCCCGCGAGTACCCGAGACTTCAGTTTTAGGGCATATGCTGATAGTGGCTATAACAGCTTATTTATGTACAATTAAAATGGAAACTGCTCCTTGTGAGATGAGAATCTATAATAATTTCTTTGCAGGTTTATTCCATGATTTACCTGAAGTATCAACCAGAGATATTATTTCTCCAATAAAAAGCGCTGCAGATTTAGAAGACATAATCAAAGATTATGAAAATGAACGTATGGAAGAAGAGATACTTCCGCTAATTCCAAAAACATGGCATGGGGAAATGAAATACTTTACTGAAAATGAATTTCAAAATAAAATTAAAAAAGAAGGCGTGCCTCAAAAAGGAATTAAATTCAAGGAAATGAATAAAAAATACAATAAAAATGAACATTTTCCACTTGATGGAGAGTTAATAAAGGCATGTGACAAGCTCGCTGCATTTATTGAGACTAATTTATCTATAGAATATGGTATAACTTCTAGGTATCTTGAAGAGGGTAGAGAAAATATTTTTAATGCCTATAGGAATAAGGTAGTTTCTGGAACCGATTTTGGCAGGATATTCAACTATTTCTATAAGAAAAAATGGTAACTCTATTTATAAATGATAATTTTGCCACTAATAAGTTAATTCAATTGTTTTTTAAATTTATTTAAATTTAAATATTTTTTTAAAGGTCTCATTTATACTGATTTGATGTTAAATTCTTCATAGATTCTCTTTTTTAAACCTAAAAATGATTAAAAATTCCTTAAAAAGTTAATAATTTATTAAATGACCTTATTTTACAAACATTTATAAGCTCTGATACATAATCTTGAAGCTAATGAAAGTAAGTAGATATTTACACGATAGAAAAATTATAATAATTGTATTACTGATTTCACTTGCATTAACTGGACTTACATCAATAACAGCAATCAGCGGTATTCCTTTTAATATTGCAAAAAATACTGATAATCTGTTAAATGCCAGGGATAATGTATATGCACCAACTCCTGTAACAGTAAATGTTTTAATTTACAATGGTGAGGGGGTAATTCCTGCCAGTGTTGAAGGGGTAAAGGATTGTTTAAATTATGCTAATAGTGAAAATCTTGACTCAAATCTATATTTCAATTATTCAACTACAAATGAAATCAATTCGCAAACCTTAAAGGGTTATGATGTTTTAATCATGCCTGGAGGTCTTGCAATAACTTATATTAACGATCCAGAAATTAACGCTCGAGATCTAAAAAATTTTGTTAAAAATGGTAATGGCTATGTTGGGATATGTGCAGGCGCTTATGCAGCATCTAAATATGTTGATGGTGATTACAATGGATGGGGAATTGCACCAGATGTAAACTGTAAAGCTGTAAGCTATATAGGACAGTTACCAATTTTAATGACACCCACTGGAAAAAATATTGTTAACTACACTGGAACACAGACTGTATACCACTGGAATGGTCCTGCAATGTACCGAACAGATGGTTCTAATGATTCTCTGGCTGTTTATGCTAATAACGAAACATGTTACCAGAATTATGCTGCAATTGCCACGGATACTTATGGATCAGGAAGGCTTGTATTATCAGGACCTCATCCTGAGCTTTCTCCAACTAAACCAGAAATGCTGGACCACATGATCTTGTGGGCTGCTAAAAAGATTTAATTTCAAACACTATTTTTTATGTAAGTTTTAATTGTTAGTGATCTGCTTATCTATTTTTTATATTTGTAAATTAAGTAAGCTATGACTCCTATCACGCCCATTGCAACGATTATGTCCAGTATATGGAAATAACCTTTAATTAATTCCCAGTGAGGGCCTAATTGAACTCCAATATAACCTAAAGCAAAGGTCCAGGGCAGTGATCCGAGAAAAGTATAGGTTACAAACTTTTTAAGATCCATTTGTGCAATTCCTGCAGGGAGAGATATAAATGTCCTTATTGCAGGCAGCATACGGCTGATTAAAACGGCTTCATGACCATATTTCTCAAACCAGTGATCAGCCCTGTCAAGTTTACTGGGGCTTATAAGTATGTATTTCCCGTATTTTTCTAGAAAAGGCCTTCCTCCTTTAAGCCCAACAAAGTAGGCAATTAACCCACCTACAAGGTTCCCTAAAGTTCCAACAATGGTTATCCCTAAAAGAGTCATTTTCCCTTCTGATACTGCAAATCCAGCAAAGGGCATTATTACTTCACTTGGAAGTGGAATACAGGCGCTTTCAAGGGTCATTCCAATAAAAACACCCCAGTAACCTAAACTACCTATTATATTAATTGCAAAATTACTTACAAATTCAACTATACTTACCATGAAACTTTTCTCCATATATAACTTATAATCTAAAATGCAGCGAAATATTATTAATTAAATTTAATACATTAGTCCAAAATCATATTTTTAAGTTTATTAGGGATATTAACACTCAAAATTCTCTCCAGGCCAATGAAATTTTACCTTCAAAATTTTTTATTATAAAAAATTTCGTGGCTATAAAAAAAATCTTTGATTTTTTATGCATGCGAAAAATTTACAATTTTTCGCTGTTACGAAACTTTAAGTTTCGTAAACATCAAACATGAAGTGTTTGAATGCCCCAAAAAACTGTCAAAATCTATGATTTTGACGCCGTGGGAAATTATATTTTCTCAGCCCCAAACATGAAACATGCAAAAAACCGTGGGTTTTTTGCTGCGTTGAAATTCGGAGAATTTCAACAGTGTTTGAGAGCATCGAAAATTCTACGAATTTTTGAATGCGTCGTTTTTTGTAGGCTTTCAAAAATCTTATCTTCAAATTTCATAACTGCCAGTGTAATTATTGTTCCAATAACTGCTCCAAAGACCACATCTAAGGGATAATGTACTCCGATGTATACTCTTGAAAATCCTATTAAAACTGCAAATACAAGTAATGGATAGATTAACTTATGTGTTTTGCCCTTAATGATAAAGCTGTATTTTTTACCTATTGCGATAGCTCCTGCAAACGAAGCTGCAGCATGGCCTGAGGGGAAGGAATAATCATTTTCAGCTGCTAAAAGATGTACGTTACTTAGAACTGAAAATGGTCTTGGTTCTGCAACGATATATTTTAAAGCAAGTACGGCAGCAGAACTTAAAAATAATGATAATAATCCAATTAGGGCTACTTTTTTACCGTATTGCCCTCCAAATATGAATATCAATACACAAGCCAAACTCCATGCAATTAAACTTCCAAAATTGGTTAAAATTGGTAATATGAAGTTAAAAACTGAATTATCCATGCCATCATTAATTGTGTAAAACAGATAAGTATTATAATTTAATATTCCATTTAGTAATATATTATGCATTTTTAATCTCCATAATTGATTTATAATTTAATATGTACGCTTTAAATGCTTTATTAATAAAAAGAATAATTTTTATCCTGATATTTTAAAATATATTCCTTTGATATCAAATTCAGAGCCTACAAAAATTTTCAATTTTTGTTTTCAGAAGTCAGATTTGAAGATCTACGATTTTTGATGCATCAAAACGTTTCGATAGTTTCATATAGCTTTCAAAAATCAAATGTTTTGATTTGAAAATAAAGCTTTGCAAACGCAAAACGGAGTTTTTTTTATCTCCGAATTTTAGATAAATATTTAATATTTCTGTAAATGAAATTTGCGAGTTTTATAATCGTAGATTTTTAATTTAGAACTCCCAAAAAATTAAAAATTTTTTGTGGATTTTGATAGAATTTGAGCATTCAATAGATTAAATAATGGGACTGTAATTTAAGTAGTTATTCCAGTGTTACACCCCAATCTTTACCCACTATTTTCCAAATTTTAAAATAGTAACTATGAACGCTTAAAAAAGAGTCTAATTTAAAAAAGTTTAAATAAGAGTTATTCCCATGTTATCTTAAATAAAATGGATAGCGCTATTAATTGAGCTGCGTTAACTAAAAGCAGGACAAAATAGACTTCTGTACCACCTATTTCATGAATTTCAACGCCTAAAATTGAAAATATGGCTAAAGCTAGAATTGCAAGAATGTTTTCAATTAGGAGAATGGTTGAGAAATATAAAAGGCCGGTGGTAAATTTAGATTTCAGTTGTTTATAACTTTCAAGGTAAAAGTAAACTAGTCCAGACAGTAAGCAAACATTTACAATCCCTACTCCAATAGCGGAGTATATTATTATATGGTTTAAAAAGGCTAATTCTACCATCATTTTTACCTCTTAAATTTTATGTAATGATATTTATTTTTTCCCAGATCTCTTGGAATATATCATAATTTTTTTCCACATCTTCAGTGAGAAAATATAACTTACTGTAGGAATCTCCAGTGGATTTAATTACTTTATTCTCCTCTAAAATTTTAATATGGTGCCTTATAGTTTTATAATCTAAATCTAATTCCTTTGCGAGTTGATGAGCGTTATAAGGCCTATCATTGAGCTTTTTAATTATTCTGGCACGATTTATACCTCCTCGTTTGCCGGTTATTAACCACCAGAGCAGTTTTTCCATATACTTCATACGCTCAATATCCTTTTTGCATTTTATTTAATTCAGATTATGTATCCTTTTATATATTAAATTACGTTCATATGCATTACGTTAACTGGTAGTATTTAATTTAATATTTAAAAAATTGGAATTTAATTTAAAATTTGTTTTATTGGAGCATAAAAATTAGATTTCACCAGTGTTCGTATCTTACAAGTTCTGATAAGTTTTTACGTTTTTTTGTCCCAGGTTCATCTGCAGGATATCCAAGTGGCGTAAATAAAACTGGCTCAATGCCTTCAGGTAAATTTAAAACTTCTTTTGCAGCAGCAGCATCAAATGCCCCAATCCAACATGTTCCAAGCCCGATACTGGCGGCGGCTAAAATTATATGGTCCATAACGATTGTTGCATCTATGTCCATAAAATTTTTGCCGTCTCTTCTTGTCCATGCATTATCGCGAACTGCACAGACGCATATCACAATAGGGGGTTGGACAAACCATTTTTGAGGGTATATACGGTTTAATTCACTTTCACGACCTTTTGTATGTATAATTATGATTTGAAAAGGTTGATAGTTGGCAGCTGTAGGTGCAAGACGTGCAGCTTCAAGTACCGCATTTAATTTTTCATTTTCTATATCATCTGGTTTATATGCCCTTACACTATATCTATTTTGAATTAATTCTGAAAATTTCAATTTTTATTCCTCCAATTACTCGTAATTTTTTGGCTTCTAATAATCAAAACATATATTACCAGTATATTTTTAAAATTAAGCATTATTAAGTGTCTATGATAACCTAATTATCAAAGTAACAATTATTAATATAATATTTATTTTCTTATTTATTTTATGAAAGATCTATGGTTAAATACATCTCCTAAATTTTATTTTAAAAGTTATATTAAGTGATAAATATTGGTATTTTGAACTTAAAGAAACATTTTTGTATGGTGAATTCTAAAAATAGAGATTAACCGCTTTAAAAATTTGTCAAAAATTATAAATTTTTGACGCGCGTATTTTCTTCAACTTTAAAATCTACCGATTTTAAGCATGAAAAATCCTCAATTTTAGGCTTTAAAAAATTTTTTAAAAATTTAAAGTGGTTTAAAGTACAAAAAATCAGGGGGCTTTAAACTGGTCCAAAATGATTTTGAGCATATATACGACAATTATACTCGTATGATGCTTTTTGCAAATTCTAATAAGCACAAAATAGAAAGTATACATGTGGAAATGGCTGCAATACAGGAAGCACATCGTGAAATATTGAATGAACCTCAAAATCCAAATGAATTGCTGAATTTAATAAAAGGACTAAAATCAAGACTTGAATCATTGCAAGAAGAAGTGGATGCAATTTTATACCAGTACGGTAGAATCCATGAGATGCTACATCAGGTGGACGTAATGATGTCTGATTACTATAAAATGGACATAGAAATATCTTCATATGAATTAAATGGTATGGAACAGGATCTTTTAAGCGTAAAAGATGAGTATAAACTATTTAAATTATTAAAATCAGAAATAGGGGCAGTAAGCGAGAAAATTAGTAATGAAAGAATTTAAAATCCTTAAATAAAGAATTATAAAAAAAGATTACTATAAATCTTAAAAATAAGTCTAATTTTTAGTTTAGTTATAGTACACCTTTTGTACTGGGAATTATGTTGTGTTCAATTCGAGATGCATCATTCAAAGCCCTTGCAAATGCCTTAAAGAGTGCTTCTATTTTATGATGATCATTTTCACCTTCAACCTTGGCATTAATATTAATTCTTGCAGAATTTACAAAGGATTCAAAGAAGTGTTCCACATTTTCGGTGCTTAAATCTCCAACTTTCGCCTTTTTAAACTTAAAATTTAAGACGCTGTAACTTCTCCCGCTTATATCTACTGCAACAGTTGCCAGAGCATCATCCATGGGGATTATTGCATGTGACATCCTTTTTATTCCCTTTTTATCTCCTATTGCACCTGCGAAGGTTTCTCCAAGTAGTATTCCAACATCTTCAACTGTATGGTGATCATCTACTTTTATATCTCCTTTGGCGCTAATATCCAGGTCAAAAAAGCCGTGTCTTGCAAAAGAATTTAACATATGATCAAAAAAGTCAATTCCGGTGCTTACATCGGATTTTCCATTTCCATCGATATTTAATGAAATTTCAATGTCTGTTTCAGATGTTTTCCTGCTCATTTTCATGCTTCTTTCTGCCATTTTTGAACCTTCTTCCAGATATTTACTCACTTTTTTGTGCTGCTTCTTCTTTTTCTTCTGCATCTCTAATTACATGTATTGCATCAACAGGACATCTTGAGGCACAATTAATGCATACATGACAGTATTCCAAATGTGAAGCTTTTGCCTTTTTATCTTTGCCTATACTCCATATTTTAGGTCCTTTAGGGCATACTTCTCTACATTTTCCGCAGCCTGTGCATTTTTCTTTATCTATTTCGATCCTCATATTTAATTACATTGTAATTTACAATTAATATAATTTGTAGAGTTGATTCTTATGAAATCAGGTATAGATATGCCTGTTTAACGGGTGCATTTTCTTTATTTTATAACTTAAAATTCATGAATCTTAATTTATAGGTTACATTTTAATTATAGTGGCTGAAGCAGCTTTAAAACCTATAAATATGTCCATACCCAGTGTTAGCCCAAGTTTTTCTCTTGAATAGTCTGTAACATCTGCATAAAGCTTTGTATTGTTTAATTGGATGGTAAGCCTTATCATCTCATTATTGAGTTCCATTCCGATAATATTGCCCTCAAACACGTTTCTAACGCTTGATTCATGGGGTTCTAATGTTACAAAAATATCATCAGGACTTATTAAAACAAGTACTTTATCATTCTTATTTAAATTATGATCTAAAGGGATTACTATGGTTTTTCCTTCTATATCCACATGCATAACCTTATTCTTTTCATAAACTCCTGTGATTTTACCTTCCATCTCATTTACTTCAGAATGCTTTTTAAGGATACTTGTTAACTTAGTATACTCCCATAATATCTGTTTACCGATATCAGTAACGCTACTTGCGCCCCCGCCTCCTTTCCCGCCTCTTTGGGTAGAAACAATGGAAGATCCAAGTTTTTCTTCCATTATTTCAATATTTTTGAGGGCTGTCCTGTAGGGAATACCTGTTTTTTTGGATGCTTTCATTATAGATCCGTATTCATCGATATATTTAAGAAGAAGGAATTTTTTATAATTTAATGATATCTGTTTCCCGCCAATTGAAATTTCCATTTCCAGTTTGTATTCTGGTTTCTCTTCTATGTCCATAAAAAGCCCCTATAATTTGATTATAATTCAATTTTAAAATGAACTTGATAAGTTCTTTAATCTTTGTTATATATTCATTTTACGAATCGTTCTATAAATATAACTACTTTTTCTACTACGCCAGAAAGTGGGCCAAATTTCCCTTTGTATCTTCTAATCAATTTTACATCCCTTCTTGTAAACCCACCTACAAGTGCAAAGGATAGTATATATATAATCAGCGCTATTATAATTCCTGCAAAAAGCCCTAAATATGTTTTAGGTATTAATATTAGGGGAATTCCCATAAATAGAGATGAAATCCCAATTTTAGCAAAATCAAGGTATGGTAGTTTTACTTTTGTTATACTGCAGGTTTTCCAGAGTATTACAACCATTATTAAGAATGCAACTATGGTGGTTGCAACCGCTGCTCCAACAATTCCGTACCGTGGGACCATAAGGAAATTCAATACAATGTTTATCACAGTCCCTATAATAAGAACGATCATAGGGAGCCTTGGATATCCAATTCCCTGTATTATACTTGATGATACCATAAAAAGTGTGTAGAATGTCATCCCGACAACTAGTATACTAAGTGCTGAGGCTCCAAAAATGTATGCCGGTCCAAATAACAGACTAAGAAGAGGCTGTGCAAATATTGCAATCCCAACACAAAGTGGAAACACTAACAGTACTACATAACGATATGATTGAGTTATATAATTTTCAAGAAGCCTTTGATCTTTTAAGCTTGCAGCTTCTGAAGCTGCAGGAAGTATTACGGCTGCTACTGAAAGAGAAATTATGAGGGGGAGCCGTGCAATAGGATCTGCGGTTGTATAATACCCGGCATCTTGTGCAGGTAAATATCTACCTATAACAAGGGGTCCTACATCATATATTGCCATTTCTGAGAGTGCTGTAATAGCTACTGGTATTGAAAAGACTAAAAGGGTTTTTAAGAGCATTAATTCATCTTTTAGACTGATTTTAGTAACTGGTTTTGGAAAATGTACCCATACATACTTCTTAAGGAGTATAAGAGAGACTATGGAAGATGCTATAAATCCAAAAGCTGTTCCAAGTACTGCCCCGGCTGCATAAAAACCAATGGACACGAATACAACAGCCATACTTATCATAAATACCTGTTCTACTGCACGACTGGCTACAACAAGCTCCATTTTATAAACTCCCTGAAAAGCGCCTCTTAAAGCCCCAACTATGACACTAAATGGAGTTATAAGTGCAACAGCTTGAAGGGGATAAATCATGGCTGGTTTATGAAAATAGAAATTTGCTATCCAGTCAGCAGAAAAAAATATGAGAATACCAAAAAGAGTCCCTGCAACCATCATAAATTTAAGGGAAGTTAAAATGACCTGTCTTGCCATGTCAGTTTCACCGACGGCATTATGCTGTGCTACAAATTTAGAAATTGCTGGAGGAAAGCCTCCTGCAGATAATACCTGGAATATGCCCTGAAATGGTGTTGTAAGACCTACTAATCCATACCCTTCAGGTCCAAGCATTCTGCTCAATATAAATCTATAAAGGTAACCACCTACTCTAAAGAACAGGTAGCTGACCATCATTAAAAAGCTTCCTCTAAGTACCTTTGAACTTCCACTTGAACCTCTATTCGGATTTTCACAGGAATTTGCATCTACTTCTTCCATTAACTCACCAAAAAATAATTGCATGTAAAAAATCTCTCGAAATCTATGATTTCGGAGCGCAAAACATTAGTTTTGCAAGCTTTGATTTTTTACGGCCACAAAACCTTCGAAAACTCTGTTTTCGGGGTCTCAAAAATCGAAGATTTTTGAAGACCTTAGGTTTTGTAGGCATTATAAAATTAGCATATAGGTTTTCAATTGCGTGATATCCCTTATATATCTTGTCACGTCTTTTATCGAATAATAGAAATATTAGCTTTTTTAATATAATCTCCTTTATTTAATATGGAATTAAAACTATTTAATAGTTTATTTAATTCTCATTATTTTAATAAAGTACTCATTTTATTTTATTTTTATTTATTGGGAGTTTTTAGAATATTTTTATCATAATAATTGCTTATCATGCCAATATTATGGCAAAAAGGTCCTTAAAATCTCCAGGGTATCAGACATTTTAAATAATAATTTTAAGTTCAAAACAGGAAAATAATAAAGATACTCAAAAATCATAGTAAGAAAAAATTGAGGTTTTTTATACTTTTATTTTTCTATTATTTATTTTGCAGCGAATTTAATTTGTTTTAAAAAATTAAAAGAAATTCAACTCCATTCAGGAGTTTGTATTATCCTTTTAGTTAAAGGTCTATCTCAACATTTTCTAAAAATTTTGAAAAATTCCTGACGGTTTTTTTAAGGACTCTGAATCCTTCATGATCGTTTTTAACACCTTCAAGGGAGTCCTGTGACCAGAATGTTGCCCCTAAATTGGCTCCAAACGCGCCTCCGCTTACGGGTATGGCTCCGTTAAGTATATAGAAAGTAAATATTTGCTGAATTACAAGTTCCTGTCCGCCATTTCTATCTCCACCAACAGAAATGGCCATGCCGACTTTTCCTCTTAAAAAGTTAATATCTGCTGCGCCCATAGCTCTGGTTCTGTCTATAACAGCTTTTAACTGCGCGCTGATTCCTCCATTATAACAGGGAGAAGCAAATACAAGTCCTTCTGCCTCTCTAATTAAATCATAAACTTCATACATATCATCTTTCATTATGCATTCCTGTTTCTTTAGACAGTAATCGCAGTGCCTGCAAGGGCTGATATTTTTGCCCCTAACGCTAAAAAAACTTGTTTCAAATCCTTTATCTTCAAGCATACTTAAAGCTTCATTTAAAACATAATCTGTGGACTGTTTTCTTGGACTTCCGCATATACCTACTATCATTATTAACTCTCCGATCATAGTGTATGTAATCAGACAAATAAAATTTGTGTGTGGAAATGCCGGGATAGAAGGGAATTTCCATTTTAAATAATTGATCTTTTGTAATAGATAGACTCTTTTTAATTAAAATATTATAAAATTTTTGTAAATAATTCATTTTCACAAAAATAATGTTTTATGACGCGAAAAAATTTTCAATTTTTTTCATGCTATCAAAAATCTTTGATGCATGCGAAATCATCGATTTTCGTGAGATAGAAAATGTAAACATGCAAAAAACAAAACTTTTCGCGGCCCGAAAATCGAAGATTTCCGAATGTAAAAATAGAAGGAGCATAGCCATTGCTATGCTTTAAAAAATTAATTAAATTGCTTCGTCTTCATCGAGAGCAAGTCTCATGGTGTCAGGGTCTTGAGGCATGTGAGCTAAGAAGTCTTCTGCTGCACGCCTTACATCTCTAGAACCTATGATGTACCTTCCAACGATAATAATGCTTGCGCCGCTTGTAAGTGCTTTTTCTACTTTGTCAGGAGTTATTCCACCTGCAACTGCAACAAGTCCGTTTTTACCAAGGATTTCTTTAATCTGTTTGATGTTACCCCATTCTGTTACTTCTGCTTCAGCTTCACCACGTTCTTTTGCCATGGTTTCGAGGTCAACGTTTCTGTGTAACAGGACAATGTCAGGTTTGTATCGCAGTGACTGGAGTTTTTCAACGAAGTTTTCCACGTTCATCATATCCAGTATGGAATATATTCCCTGTTTCATTGCTTCATGGATTGCTTTTTCAATGGATTCGATGGTTCCAAGTCCAGAGATTGCAACAGCATCAGCAGTTTCATCTGCAGCTATTTTAACTTCTACTCTTCCAACATCAAGTGTTTTAAGGTCTGCAATTATAAATGCATCCTGTCTGAGTTCTCTTATTTTGCTTATAACTCCAACACCGAATTTTTTAAGGAGTGGTGTTCCAGCTTCAAGCAGTATCCTTTCACGGTTTGGAAGGCTGTTTATTATCCTTTCAACATCATCGAAATTGTCTAAATCAAGTGCGACCTGTAAGTATGGTGGGTTCCATAGTTTTACTACTTTAAAGCCCATTATAGGGTGTGCACCACGGTCTTTTTCAGCTAAAACTTTTCCAACTGATGGATATCCTTCCATTGCTCTTCTTATTGCCAATTTGGTTGCCCCATAATTGTACTGATAAATTTTACGATAATCACTTGCTTCAGGATGTATGAAAACTGAGGCGAGTATTACTAAATCTTCTGCTTTTTCTTCAGGAATTAATCCTTCTTGAACTGCGTCTGCTACTGCTCTACTTACTGCAGTCTGAGCAGGGCCGAATATTTTCTCTGCATCGCATAAATCTTTTACAGTAACTTTAGGTATGATCAGTGTGGCAGGTTTTGTAAGTAAATTAGGCCTTATAACTGAAAGTAATGGTGTGTGCCCAATTGAAAGTTGTGTTAAATTATTTACAAATGCTGTACCAGCAGGGCCATTTTTGTCCCCAATTACCAGATCAACGTGAGCTACTTCATTTCCGCTTCCTATTAAAGCTTCTCCTATATGATACATAATTGTTATCCTCCTAGATTAGTCTAAAATAATGTATTGAATTAGTGTAAATATAGTTTTAGTTTTCCTGTTAATTTAAATTGTGATTA
>JAEZKE010000071.1 GCA_023436175.1 Methanobacteriota archaeon | reverse complement strand
TATAAAAAGAAACTTTAAAACATTTTATGATCAGATTAATTCTATGAAATGTTATCTTACAAGTTGTTTTGTGGGTTTTATTATCTTTGATGAAGAATTTAACCTTATAGATTATGAACTTTTCCCAAAAAGGGATCTAATAAAAAGACAAATTGAAGTCAACGATGGTAATTTAACCCGCGAAGAAGAAACTATACTGAAAAGAAATGCTAAAAGTTGCGATTCGATTGTAATAGAAACCAATATAAATATTTCAAATTATAATAATTTAAAAGGAGCATCTAAATTTAAATTTGAAACTCCAAATGATGGGGGAGAGTTTTTAAGGTCAAATATGGGTACTGTTTTAAAAGAAATTGGATTTATAGAGTCTGAAGATGATTTAAATCAGGTTTTACACCAGGTATCATTAGAACTTACAAATTACAAACTTAAAGAAGCGTCAAAATCTCGGGACATGTTTTTAATTCAAGCTATAAATGCAATAGACGAAATTGATGAATCTACTGGGAAATTAATCGAAAGATTAAGGGAATGGCATGTAATTCACTTTCCTGAACTCGATAAATTGAAAAATAATGAAAAATATGTTAATTTAATTGCAGAATATGGTGATAAAAATTCTATAATTGAAAATGAATCTTTAGATGAGATAAATATTTCAAGTCAGAGCACTGGAACTGAAATTGAAAGTTACGACCTGGAAGTACTTCAAGGATTTGCAGATTCTGTAAAATCTCTTCAGGATACCAAAAAATCCCTTACAGATTATGTGGATCAAAAAATGAGTGAAATTGCGCCGAATTTAAGCGATTTACTTGGTTCATCACTTGGTGCAAAACTAATAGCCCATATAGGTGGTATTGAAAAGTTAGCATTACTTCCATCAAGCACCATCCAGATTATGGGGGCGGAAAAAGCACTTTTCAGGCATAAAAAAACTGGGGAAAGACCTCCTAAGCATGGGCTTATATATCAACATCCCGAAATTAGAGGTGCCCGCTGGTGGCTTAAAGGAAAGATTGCAAGGGCACTGGCAGCTAAAATATCACTTGCGGTCAGAAAGGACGTTTATTCTGGAGAATTTGATCCCTCTTTAAAAGAAGATTTTGAGAAAAAACTCGAAGCGATTAAAAAAGAACATCCATTCCCTCCAAGGGCTAAAAAATCAAGAGAAGAAAAAAAAGGCAAAGGAAAGAAAAAGAGGAAGAAACGAGAGAAATATAAGAAAAAAGTCAAAGATTATTATTAGAAATAGACTTTTATATTATAATGGATGATTTTAAATTAAATTAATCACGGACACTTAAAATAATTAAAATTTTAATTTAACACAAATTATTAGATTTATTTGCTATCTGCAAGCTTGGATTTTACAGGAGGCTAAATGGAAACTAAAAACGCTTTTGATTATATAAAAATTAGAAGTTTAGCTTTCTGGATTATTTTAGGGCTTGTAGTAAGTATTGTAGTTATTGGAATTTTGAACTTTGAATTTGAGGCCGCATTGGGCGATACAATATTCATGTCCCTGTTTTATGCAATAATTACAATCTGGATCATTTGGAAATTTAAATCATTTAATGTGGATTACCGGAAGATCATTGGAAAATTTCCTCAAAATTATAAATGGTGGCAAATTGTGGGCATTGTTGTTTTGCTCATTTTTTTTTCAGTGGGGACCTTCTGGCTTTTATACTATCCACTGTCATTTCTTGCTCCATCATATGTGAACGGGGTTTTGAATGAAACAGATTTTTACACAATGGCAGATACAGCGTCTCCTCTTTTGTATAATTCCTTAGTGGTGATAATTGCGGTCTTAATAGCTCCAATTGTGGAAGAGTTTTTATTTAGGGGTGTTATTCTCCAGAGATTTGCTGTAAAATGGGGTATTACTGCAGGGATATTGATATCATCACTTATATTTGGATTATTACACAGCGACATCTTAGGTGCGTTCGTTTTTGGAATTGTCATGTCTTTACTTTATATAAACACTAAAACGCTCCTAGTTCCTATTGCATGCCACATGCTAAATAATGGAGTGGCTTTTGGGCTTTCAATTATTGCAATCATGTTTGGTGCAAGTGAAACTGCAACTACAGCTGCCCAATTTCAATCTGATATAACGGGTCTAATAGCAATTTTAGTGGCCGCACCAATTATGATTTATTTCCTGTATAAAAGCTGGCCTAAAAAGGACACAAAACTTCCATATTTCAGTTAAAAATTTATAAGGGGATTAAAATGGAAATTACTCAAATATTTGATGGTATTTACGAAACAGATAATCACATTGCAACAGAAAACCTTAATAAAGGTTTTAAAGTTTATGGAGAAAGATTGGTTGAAATTAAGGATAAAGAATATAGGATATGGGATCCAAGGCGTTCAAAACTGGGGGCTGCAATTTTAAATGGTTTAAAAACATTTCCATTCAAAGAAGACTCAAAAGTACTGTATTTAGGTGCATCAGCAGGTACAACTCCTTCTCATATCTCAGACGTGTCCAAAGATGGGCTTATATACTGCGTGGAATTTTCGCCCAGAATGGTGCGTGACCTGGCTGAAGTCTGCAACCAGCGCCAGAATATGGTTCCAATCCTTGACGACGCCACAAAACCAAAAAATTACATGAATCTGGTTCAAAAGGTTGACGTGGTGTACTCTGATGTGGCCCAGCCCAAACAATCAGAGCTTTTCATGGACAACATGCGCTTATTTTTAAAAGCCGATGGAATAGGGATTTTAATGATAAAGGCAAGGAGTATCGATGTAACCAAGGCTCCAAAAAAGATTTTCAAAGAAGAGGAATCCAAATTAAAAACAGCAGGGTTTAGAATAATTGAAAAAATCAATCTTGAACCTTATGAGAAGGACCACATGGCTTTTGTCTGTGAATTCAGTTTTTAGACTATACCAAAAATTATTAGTTATGTTACATAAAAAATGTAAAATAAATATTATGAGGTTGAGGAAAATCAAAGCTTTCAAAAAACCTACGGTTTTTTGATGCCCCAAAATCGAAGATTTTGAGGGATTTTCCGAACCACAAAAAAAATAAAAAATTTTTTGAGGCGTAGTATGAGAAAAATTAAAAAATGCCCTAAATGTGGTTCCAGAAATGTAAAATGGGTTCTGCCGCAGATGTGGTCTTTGTGGCGGTGTTTGGATTGTGGATATCAGGGTGCTCTTGTGATTGAAGAATGTGAGGGCGAAGAGGAATAATTTTTTATAGGAAAATTTTATTGATTATTTTAACTATCTAAACTGTAAATAAGATGGGATTAACTTTTTTTTAATCATCTAGAATATCTTTCCTTTTATTTTTCTTTTTTAGTCTTTTAGAGATTTCTTTGTTTGTTATTCCTTTAGATTTTGGAGATTGAAGGAAATTCACAGAATTTCCTGAACCTCGAAAATCAAAGATTTTCGAAGGTCTTTTCAAAAACACTGCAAATGAACCTCCTACAATTCCTATAATTATGTTTGGAATTACTGCTATGACTATTAAAATAACAGCTAAAATAAGGTTAAATAAAGGCGTGTTTCTCACTTCTGGAGGAAACGCAGGTATAGTTAAAATAAAGATTATACTATAAATAATTGCCATTATAATGCCGATTAACAGGCTGTATTTAATTGAACAGTTGTAGTTTTTACATTTGAAGTGAGCCACTGTAAAACTCAAAATTATAGTCAGTAAAAAGAGCCATAATATGCCCGTTCCTGTTGAAGTCATTGTGAATGTTACATTCTGGATCATTTAATGCCTCTTATATTTCTTAACTCTTTAAATAGAGTTATCTATTCCATTTCCAACAATCATTTAACTTAAAAGTTATTTAAACTTATTTTAACATTTCTAAGCGTCAGCCATGCTTTAAATTTATCTAATAACTCGTTGATTATTTGTAGTTTAAAAGTAGCACTTAATACTTTCTATAATTCTTTTATCTTTCAGTTAAAAACTTAAACAGTAATGTATTTTCATAGAACTAAAGTTTCCTAAAAAAATAGTTATTAACTCAAATCAAATTCAAAAAAAGTATGTATTATAAACTTTTGGTAATGATCCTGTCGATAATTCTTTTTGCAATCTCCCGTTTAGGGCTCAAAGAAATTTCGATAATATCATCATCCATCAAAACGACCTGATTTTCATCAGACCCAAATCCAGCCCCTTCCACTGCAACATCGTTTGCAACCATGAGATCTGCACTGGACTGTTCCATCCTTTTTTTGGCGGCATTGAGCAGTTCTTCATCAGACAGGTTGTGGACTGCTTTAAACCCGACAAGGAAAATGTCAGGGTTAATTTCTTTTACCTCATTTAATATTTTAGGGGTTCTTTCAAGTTCTATCAGTATATCTGTATCTGATGAGATTTTGGCGGCTTCTGGATTTTTAACTTTAAAATCAGAAACTGCAGCTGCAGAAATAAATACATCGTTTTTGCCGGCCAATTTGGACACTGCATAGTGCATTTCAGTTGATGATTCAACTTCGACCACATCAAATACATGGGGCACTTCTGCAGTCATATGGCCTTTTATAAGTGTTACATCGGCACCTCTAATAAAGGCTTCTTTGGCGATTTCAATGCCCATTTTGCCGGAACTTCTATTTGTAATTCCCCTGACTTCATCGATTTTTTCATAGGTAGATCCAGCGCTTACAAGCACTTTTTTACCTCTTAGTTCCCCTTTAGAAGTTTCTCTCAGCACGTGGAGAACGATGTCATTAATATCTGGGAATTTAGCTTTTTTTTCTTCAACTTTAGGCTTTACAAATGTGATTCCTTCGCTTTTAAGGGTTTCAATGTTTTCCTTTACAGCTTTGTACATGGAATTATGCATGGATGGAACCATTAAGATAGGGGTACTGTAACCAAAAGCTGTAATTAAAAGGGTATTAATTGGATTGTCCGCAATTTTATAGGCAAATTTACTTATTACATTGGCCGTAGCAGGCGCAACTAAGATTAAATCAGCATTTGCATATTTAACATGCTCGATTTTACCTGTAATCTTGGTAACAACGTCCTGGCCTGTTGCAAATTCCATGGCGTAGGGATTGATTATATCACATGCACCATCACTCATAAAGCATTTTACATTAATTCCATGTCTTGCAAGTTCTCTTGCAAGTTTAATGGATTCTATCGCAGCTATACTCCCGGTAACACAAAGCACAATTTCCATATATATCATCTACACATTGAGTTTAAAATAAATTAGTTGTATGTATAATAAATATGCTGGTTTTAAAGTCAGTTCTGTTGGTAATAAATATTTAAAAAAAATTATTTAAATTAAGAGCAAATTTTAAGGTTATCAAAAATTTTTGGAATTTTTGAGAGGTGTGACAGTTTCCTCGGCTCCGAACACAAGCCGTCGAAAAAATCATAAATTTTTTCGGGCTGCAAAACCTATGGTTTTGACAGTGTTCGACGGCACAAAAAAATTTTATTTTTTTGTGGTTATTTTGACAACCTTAAATCCTTGATTTTCAAGGTTACAAAATCGTAGATTGTGTAAACCTTTAAAATCTATGATTTTTAAAGATCATCAAGAACAATAACAGTTTTTTCATGGGTTAACTGTTTCATGATATCATTTAATACATCTAATCTGGCAGGAAGTCTCCTTGAATCTTCTCTCATGACTCTGATTTTGTATTTTTCTTCTCCATCTGTTCCGTAGACTATGTTAATCCCTGATATCCTTGCAGGGGCTAAAATATCTCTTGCTATTTCTTTAAAGTCAGAACCTTCTCCTATAACTCTTACTTTTTTTCCTACCTTCTTCGATATTGCTCTTACTATTTTCCCGCTTTTACCTATGATTTTACCTACTTGGTTTTTGTCTGTTACTATTATAACGACATCTCCGATTTCAATAGTCTTTTTAAAGCCTATAGTGCCCTCACCAAGTTTGTAAAGTAACTTTGCAATGTCTAAATCCAGCTGGGTTATTTCACCACTTTTTAACTTATTTTCACACCCCTGACATAACATTCCACTTTTTAAGCAGACATCGCATATTGGCAATACCATTCTCTATTCCTCCTTCTTTTCATTGAAATCAAAGGTATTCACTCCCTGGAGACAAGTTCTGAAGGCCAGTGAATCTTTGATTTTTGCCGCAAAAATCCCTCAAAACCCTTGGTTTTTCGCATGTTTTAATTTTTGGCGACTGTTAAAAATCATTTGATTTTTAACGTCTCGAAATTTATAATTTCGAGAACTGTAAACATTAATATTTATCCTGGATACTTTGTATTCGAGGATTGGCGAATTAACAATTCGCCATAGCAAAAATAAAATTTTTGCCAGCTGTTAAACATCATGTATGTTTTAGTGCCTTGAATACTTTGTATTCAATGGCTGTTTAACATCGTATGTTTGACTTCCGAAACTTAATTTTCGGGGATTTGATAATTTTAAAAAATTATATATATTACAGATTTAACCATTTATGGGTTATTTAACCTTTATTTAGCAAATAACGGATATTACCAGCGTATTTTTAAATATTGCTTCCTTTTATACCTCAATTTTTAATATAATTATATATTCTTGGGGCATAGATGTTATATTTTCATTTTAGGATGCAACTAAAATAAAAAGCAGTTTTTATGGTAACTCTCAGGTCTTTTACTCTGTCAAATATAATACAAGAAATATATTGTATTCTATTCATTAATATATATTATACTTCTATATAAAGACCTGATTAAAAATCATTTCTTTTTGTATGTATTTTTGCATTAAATATGATTTTAAATACTTCATTTAATAACTTTAAAAGGGGTATATATTGAAAATAGGAATATGTGAAATGACATTATTTAATTAAAAACCTTAAATAGAAAATATGAATATGAAATTTAAATTCAAAATATCTCTAATAAAATATCTGGCTAAATAAGATGATTACTGGATTTTAAAACTGTTTAATATTATACTAAAATATGGATCTTGACTTGATAAGTCCATTCCTTTAGTAAAAAATCCTAATATGTAGAACATGTCATTTTGTTCAAAATATATAACTTTTAATTGTATCTTATTATATTTTGGATCGTTTCCATTGTATATGGTTTCAGTAGAGTTTATCCCACTTACATTGATATTTGAAGTACTTGTTGGGGCGATATTAGCGCCGGAATCTGTGAAGCTTTGAACAAAGTTATCTTTACGTTGATCTAAGGTCCCAGAACCGTCATTTTGCTCTTTAAGTATGGTAAATGCTGCAATTTGAGTACTTTGGGGATTACTTGTGGAAGTCGGATCCTGAATTACAATCTGCATGTTGGTTCCATTGATCTCGTCAGTTGTAATGTTCCATGAAGCAGGATATTGGAGCGATATTCCACCAGCTGAATAGATTTTTGCAGGTATTTCAGCTGTTTGATTAACTGGTTGACTTAATTGATGAACAGAACCATTACTTTCAGTTGATACATGGGTTACTAAAAGTACAAGAAGCGCTATGAGAATTGCAAGACTAATTGCAAATACTTCTTTTTTATAAGGACCCTTAAATGGATTACGGTTCCCATTCTTATATTTTTGTTTTGGGCCATTTAATAGATTACTTTTATCTCTACCCTTTCTTAACGGATCGTTCATCGACTACCCCTTTTGTTTTATGTAGTAACATCTAAAAAACAGATTAATATAATTTTTCTTTTCAAATCAGCAGGAATATACCCCAAAATAGGGTTAAACTCATGAAAAATAGATAATTATAGTTTAAAATGAAATTAAATCACATTACTTTAAAACTATCAATTATCATATCAAAATTTTCTTCTTCGTCACTTAGATATGTCGGAGCTCGTGTTCCGCATGCTATCATGTACACAAACCCTTTTTTTTCAAAAAGTACTATATCAAATTGTTCTTCAATACTGCTGTCCATTGCTCTGGCAGTAAATTCGTAAGCTGTAATATTATCTACCGTAGTTGTTGTCTCTGACATCACTCCGTAACCAGGGACATTTGATGCTTCTCCTTTAACATCATCATAAAATCTTTTCAGTGGAACACCATTGGATGTCCTTTTCATAACCTGTACTACTGCTCCAGGTTTACCATCTGAACTGTTCAGTTTTGGATCTTTAACATAGGCAATTAAATACTGTCCTGTTTTATTACCTTCTTCCCAGTCAGTAGAATAGTTAAAAGAAATTCCATTTGCAGAATATGTCTTTGTTGGAATAGAAGAGGATGTTTGGTTAGATGTTTGATTTGCAGTGATTACATATTCGAATGTTACAAATGCAGATAAAATCACTGCAATTATGAGAATTATTGCAAACATGTACTTTTTCAATTTATCCCTCCAGATCTACTTGTTTAAACTTAAGAATTTAAAGATTGTTAATTTGTGATTAATGTAAGATAGTTTAACTTAAAGTTTAGATTGTTAATTTACTGTCATGATTAATATAAGCTAATTTAACTTAAAAATTTAAAGATTGTTAATCTACTGTGATTAATGTAAGATATAAGTTATACATTAAATTGTGTTGACAGGTTAATTTTGTTAATGTTGACCTGATGTTGCAGGGGTGTGGAATGTTTAAATTATAAATTTAAAAGTCAATTTAGGTTAATTAACACTTTAACTTACAGTAAATACTTTTGCAAATGATCAAAACCGGGTAAAATTTAATTTAAAAAGAGAATAAGGGTATTTTAAGCCGCAAAAATTAAAAATTGCTATTTGTGTTAAATTAACTTGAAACTGTTGACTATAATATTGAAGTTCTCTTGTTCATTGTTATATTGTGAAATCGGAGCACTGCATAGTATTATATATATTCTATTCCCATCTTGAATCCATACTGCCCTCTGTTGTTTGGATATTGAATTTAATATGTAAACATTTTCAAGAGCTGTTTTTCCATTTACTGTGATAGTGCCGTCTGATAACTGTTTATAACCTAAGTTTTGAGCGGCAAATTGGGCATATGTTGAATTGTAATAATCATGTATTGTTACATTTCCTGGTTTTATTGCTGTTTGGATTTCGACGTTTACCTGGACATTTCCGCTGTTATCCGCTGAAGATGGATCTCCTACCGCAACGGTACTATTTTGGGCCTGGCTTGATATCAACTGCCAGGTGGAGGGGTAATTAAAGTTAAATTGATCTCCGTTGTATGCTTTGACGCCAGTGGATGTATTATTAACTGTTTGATTTCCAGTTGTGGTACATCCGGATATTAGAACTACAGACATTAAAAGAATTATTGCAAGCAAATATTTTTTCAATTTATCAACCTCTTCTATTAATATCATTTTGAAAACCAAATATATAGTTTTCTATTTCGTTTACTGGCGTAAAGAAGAGATATATGAGTTTTTTCAAAGAATTTTATCTCATTTATATTAAAAATAATTTATTAGATTCTATTTATGAAAAATAAGTTAAAATAATTAATTAAAAAACGTTTACTAAAAAATAAGAAGATTGATGTAATATTTTAAGCTCTGCTTGAAATCTTCAAAAAATCATAGTTTTTTGGAAATAAAAAATATTTTTAAATCTTCGATTTGACACATGGAAATCGAAGATTTCAGCTTTGATTAACCCCAGTTGATATCATTTAAATCGGGATAATAGTACTGTTGCTTTGTCTTTGTTTGGGATTTGTTTGTAGTTGTTCCACTACTACTATTATTCTTCTTTGTAGTGTTGTTACTGGTCACTTTCTTGGTCGTAGTTGTGTTTTTGGTTATATTTTTGGTAATGTTTGTGCTGTTGGTCATGTTTGTAACATTGGTTGAATTATTGACAAACGGAGGAAATGCAGTGTCATTTGTATACAGAGAAGAACTGGACACCTGTTGAGGTATAAATCCATATATTCCAAATACGATACCTATAAAGAATGCTGCAACTAAAACACCTGCTGCAATCTTGGTATTTATTGATCTTCCCTTTGGCTTTATGTTCTTTTCTTTAAGTCCTGGAGGCGTAATGAATTTTTTAAATAGTTCCCCGTTGTCTTCTTCACTGTTTATTTCTGTATCAGTTACATCCGCGGTTTCTTTACCCTGGAGTTTTCTTACCCTATCTGCAACATCAAAAGTTTCAAGCTGCTCTGTTAGTTTTCTTTTCTGAAAGTTATAATGGCTTTTTGGTATATTACCTTTGTTATACTCTTTTTCAAGTTCTTTAAGGCTTTTAATGACCCTTTCCTTTTCAAGACTTATTTCAATCATCTCCTTTTAGGATATGACACTTAAAAATTATTTTTAAGATTTATTTTGATCATCTATCAGTTATATGAACCTAATAATCTATTCTCAAACTATTATTTTAATCATTATCTTCAATGGGGTATGAACCTAATAGCTTTATGTATGATATTTTTGTTTTTATGGTATTTATTTTTATGGTATCTAAAATGTTCTTTACTTCCTCATCCTCTCTATGTCCCTCCAAATCAATGAAAAAGATGTAAGTTCCAAGTTTCTTCTTGGAAGGCCGTGATTCAATTTTAGTTAAATTTATATCTCTTTTTGCAAATTCACCGAGGATATCATACAATCCTCCGGGTTTATCTTCAATCAATGAGAATACAATGGATGTTTTATCATGACCTGTAGGGGCATGATCTTCTTTATTTATAACAACGAACCGTGTTGAATTATTCTCAAAATCCTGTATATTTTCTGCAGCGATTTTAAGTCCGTATAGTTCACTTGCTTTACGGGTTCCGATTGCAGCTGCATTTTTTTTGCCTTTTACCATTTCTGCAGCTCCAGATGTACTTGGTGTAGCTACAGGCTTTGCACCCATTTTTTCGATGAATTTACGGCACTGCGAAAGAGCCTGCATATGAGAATATACTATTTCTATATCTTCTACCGATGATCCTTCATTTAAAAGAAGATTATGACTTATTGGCAGTATAATCTCACTTTTAATTTTTAAATCGTAATCATTTGCAAGAAGATCAAGGGTTACGCCTACAGGGCCTTCTATGGAATTTTCTATTGGAACAACTCCCATATTAATAATGCTTCGATCAACAGCATCTATAACCTCCATTATAGAACCAAATGCTATGAGCTTGCCCTGAATTTTAGAAGCAGCTTCTTCTGCATATGAACCGGATGGGCCTAAAAAACCTATTTGGCATGTTTTTTTGGAGTTTGGCATGTTTTATTTTCCTGATTTTGATAGTACTGTTAGTTCAGTGTTTAAACATAAAGTTTGTATAATGGTTTACAAGATTTTTACTTTTTTTTAAGTAAAAATTGGAAATTATTTTTATGTAATTTACAAGATTTTTACTTTTTTTAAGTAAAAATTGGAAATTATTTTTATGTAATTTACAAGATTTTTACTTTTTTTAAGTAAAAATTGGAAATTATTTTTATGTAATTTACAACATCTCTATGATACTTTTGATTTGTGTGGTCATTATATTTAAATAAAAATAGTCTAATTTTTTTACTTTTTATTCACCTTAAAAAGAGAAAATATTGGATGTAAACTTTACAGATATAGCTCTGATAAATGGAATGCCATTAATTTTGGCATACTTCTCTTTGATTGGTAGATTTGAATTAATAAACCTTTATTTTGTATTTATATTGCTAAGGCATGAATCAAGAAGCTTATTTGTCATTTCTGTGGCATTTTCAGTTGTATTTTGCTCTGGAATCTCATAGACAAATGTGGGGTAACCCTTATTTGCAATAGGGTCTGAAACTCGTATTACTGAAGTTGCCTTATATGGATTGTTTTTGGAAGATTGATAATAGTTAAAGGAAGGCAATGCTTTTTTGACATCTTTGGCAAGTGTTACTGATTTTTCATCCATTGAAGGTGTTGCAATGTAAAAACCGTCCCCATAACCTTCTTGATGGGCATGACAAATAATTACAAGTTTATACTCTGATTTTTTGATATCAGGGACTATGTATCGTGCTGCAAGCTCTTCACCATTGTTTCGTCCTACAGTAAAGCTTTCTGGATTGTCTAAAACATGTATGCTGTAGTCTGTTATTTCAACATTATGTGTTAATGCATAATTTCTAAGTAGAGCTTCCATTGGATATATTGCTATTTTTTCACGAGGATGTATGCCTGTAATCACTGCTATTTTAGGTTGAACTGGATTATTTGAGGCGTAAACTTCTTTTATGACATAACCTCTGCTATCCGAACCAATAACTGCACTATTTGAGTTATTGGTATTATTCAATGTATACATTGTTCCAGCTATTCCAATAATGCCAAAACATATTACCAATACTACAATTTTGAATTTCACCATCCACGCTACCTCCAAATTTATAGATTGAGTATTGAATATGATCAGGTTTAAAACTTTAAAAAATACAAAATAAATGAGTTAAACGTTTAATGGGGCTAAAGAAGATTTTAAATTGTTTACATTATTAAGTGAGGAAACTATTTTTTGATTGCTAAATATTGAATCAATATATGAATTAATGGTTAAATCTTCTTCTCCTAAAAGTTTTTTGTCGGGAATTACTGGTAATTCATTACCATCTATCTCATTTCCTGCATAATAGATATTATCTGGACTTCCACTTAAACCCCCTAATAATGCCCCTCCGTCAAAAGAAGCCAAAATAGCAACTTTTTTGGAGTTATAATCATAGGTAATGACATCTCTCCGGGATTGTCCATAAATATCATTACCTATTATTTTTATTGCTGCATTATCTGGATCGCTACTAAACCTTTTGAATTTGCCTTTGCCATAATATCGTGGGTTATTGGGTACTTTGACATAATCCCCGTTTTTCATTTTAAATAGTTTGATTATACTTGCAGAAACCCTGTAATCACATGCGGTTATTCCTATATTATCATCTGGTGATTTTATTAAGAAATGTCCCCATCCGTTTTTTTCTATGATTGCATTTGCTTTATTTACATCTTCTCTTTCAATGTGTCCCTTTGAAATTATGTCACTTCCAAGTGTTTCTAGGTGTCTAGTTGTATTTGGGTCATCTTTTCCCCCCATACCAATTATCCATCCGTTTTCTGTAATAATGGTATGAGTAAAGTATCCCCTTTGCATTTTATACTCTTTGATTGCATTTTGGCCGTTAAAATTTATTTTATCAATTAATATATCTGCTGAATGAGCTGAATCTCTTCTGTAAGACATTATATCATGACCTGGTCCAACATGAACTAAAACTGAGCAACATCCTGTATCATTAAGGGTATCATTTGAATCAAATCCAGTTTCGGATACCTGATTTAATTTAGAAACATTATTTGAACTGGCGGACTTTTGTAGGTTTGATCCTTCTATTTTGTACGATAAATCAGAAGCTGTTATGGAAAATAACAGCAGTAATGATAATATTCCTATAATTAAGCCTGTAATCTTACCCGTCATATAATACAACCTGATTTAAACTAAAATTTAAACTGTAATTAATATCTGCAAACTTAATGAGTGAGATATTTCTTCAAAAAATATCAGTGATTTATTATTTTAGTTAATTTTATTATTACTACTTTAAATAATATATGTTCGTTAATCAGGATTATAAAATGAAGTTAGGAAGTTAAAAAAAATAGAAGTGAAAGCTAATTTTAATAGTATTTAGAATACAACATTTTTGGATTAAAATCAATATGGTGTCAATATAAACATTTATAGAAATCAAGGTCTTAAAAAGAGGTTTTTACATTATTATTTATCAAAATTTTAAAAATATTTGGGTTTTAAAACCCAATTTTTAGTAAAGCCCACCATTTATATAATTAGTGATTTTATCTGTTGTTGATTGATGTATTTTCCTTATTACTGCTTTATTATCTTCGAATTTAAGTAAAACTGCAAATACTCCAAGATCATGTAGATAATGAAGGAAATCTTCAGCCTCTTCAGCACTATCAACATCAATTATCAGATCTTCACCTGCAGTATTTCCAGAAGCCACATTTTTAATTGTATCTACCATGGGATATAGAATTGCTTCTCCAAGCATATGTGCCCGTTTTTCAAGTTCTTCTTTATTTTCTTCCATTTCAAATGCTTGGAAACCTTCCCTTATAACTCTACTAAAGAAGAAATCTCTTCCAAAGTCAAAGGGATATGTAAATGCATAGCGGAGTTCATCGGCATGTGCCTCTGAAGAAGTATATTTTAATGGGGGAATTTCCATAGAAGGATCTTTAATTACGATTCCTTCTCTACCTGTATTTCCTATTTCTTTAATTACTTTTTTAATTACGGATGGTGCTTCTTCAACTTCATATATTCCAATAAGCCTTACAACAGGTAAATCATATTTTTCAAGTATTTTGGTCTTTTCTTTAATTGACATTGGTTCATTTGAGACTTTTTTACGTACATCAAATACTCTAAATCCTATATCGCCAATTTCTTCATAATAATGGGATACGTATGGATTTTCAGTACCTAACATTTCTCCACATATCACTAAATCTGGATTATCCTGAAAGAAATCTCTTAAATTCATAATTTCTAACGCTTTCTTTGTAGTATAAGGACATACATAGCCTCTCCTTGTTAAAGCAATTATTTCATCACCTATTGATGCTATACGTACATTGTACCCGTTCATTTTTTCTTCAAGAGCAATTTTGCCCTTAAAATGATTTTTAAGAGTGGGTGAAAGCATTAAGGTCCGTCTTATTTTTGGAAAACCTCTTATTATCTCTATTTTGTTTCTAAAATAAATTACTGTACCGGTTTCTATCATGCTAATGTCTTTTTTAAATTGCATGGCTGGAAATCCATGGAATTCAAAAAATTTAATAATGCCCGTTTTAATTGCGTGATCCAATTTATCTACCTTCACGTCTATAAGTTCGTGAAGTTTTTTATCTAAAAAGTCTTCTATAACAATTTTAGATTCTAAATCACAGCTAGAACAATGAAAAAAAAAGTTAGTGAGGGAATTATTTCTCCTCCAATCTATGTTCATCTTTTTGTTGCAGTTAGGGCACTGGATTTCAGGTAAAATTCAGTAAACCTCCTCTAATTCTACAATGAAGTTCATTAAATCTGTTTTAGTAATCATGCCCGTAATTTCGCCAGTATCGTTTGTAACTGGTATTCCACTGCAGTCTTTATCTAGCATGAATGTTGAGGCATCGGATATTGCGTCTTCTTCATTGATTGTTCTCACGTTCTGAGTCATTATGTCTTCTACAAGGAGGTTTCTTATCCTTGCCGCCTGATACTTGTCAGGAACAATTTTTCTAAATGATATCATTGAATTTGCTATGTCTTTAGCGGTTAAAATTCCTTCAATTTCATTACCGTTCATTACTGGTAGTCTTCCAATGTCTTCATCAATTAATATTCTTCTTGCATGAACCAGCCTATCTCCAGGACTTACAGTCATTACGTTAGTTTGCATCCTATCTTTTATGTAAGTCTTATTGTAAGGTATTCCCTGGCATGTTTTTATAAAATCAGTTTTTGTAACAATACCTACAATATCTCCATTATCTACAATTGGTATTCCTCCGATTTTATTTTCAACCATTACTTTGGCAGCTTTTCCAAGATTTTCAGCCGCATTTAAGGTTATAGGATTGGGAGTCATAACTGTAGATACATGAAAATGTGAGGGGGGCATATTACCATATCTGGATGAACCCAGCCTTAATGCAATATCTTTTTCAGTTATAATTCCTACTAATTCTCTTTCATTCTCATGGTTAGTGTTTATAACTGGTAGCCTTGAAATTTTATGTTTTTTCATGAGTTTTAAGGCATCATTGAGATTCTGGTCTTTATCTACTACAACAACTTTGGAACTCATTATATCTTTTATGTGCATACTTATTCCTCACTCTAATTTACAACATATAAAAATCGAAGCTGATAAATCTCCGATTTGTTGCGTCAAAAATCATGGATTTTTGACAGATTTTACTCGTGAAAAATGTTAAATTTTTCAACATATAATCAACAAATTAAAGCTTTCTACTGAATTCCTTTAATTATATCTGTTTTTGTAATTATTCCAACAAGAGAATCGTCTTCAACAACAGGAAGATGACTTACATAGTTGTTACACATCAACTGGGCAGCTTCTGCTGCATCCACATCTTTACTGATTTTTAAAACATCTTCAGTCATTATGTCTTCTGCAGTTAACATGGATATATCCCTAGCTTTCCTTTTATCCTCACCTTCTACTCCCTGTCTTACAAAATAGACCCTTTCAACACTTACACCAGTTTCAGGATCATCTACCTGGGCAAAGGAGATATTTGCTGGAGTTATAATACCTGCAATTTCTTTATCAAACATTACAACAAGTCCATCTATGTTATTTTCGTTCATAACACTTATGACATGAGTTATGGTATGATTTTGGTTTACAGTTACCACATCTTTGGTCATAAGATCTGAAACTTTCCATCTGTTATGGAATTTGGATGCATAAAATTTCATAAGGTCTGTTTTAGTGATGATTCCTGCTAATCCTTCATTATCTACAACCGGAACTGAACTTATTTTATTTCTCAGCATGCTTTCAACGGCTTCTTTCAAGTCGCTATCATCATCTATTGTTATAAGGCCATTGCTCATAACTCTTCTGATAGATATTGTATCTATTGGCCGTCTTTTCCATGCAGGACCATTTCCTCTTAATTGACGTGTTAAATCCTTTTCTGTAACAATTCCAATGGGATTGTCATTTTCGTCTGTAACTATGACTCTACTAACCCCATGTTTTAGCATAATTTTCCTTGCGCGGGCTACCTGTTCAGTATCTCGAATCAAAAACACTTCGTCATTCATTACATCTTTTACTAACATCTTACCACCATGAAGCTATTAATCCTGTATATTATTTGCAGTGATGAATTCTATCTACTTATTGCCCTTAAAATATCGCTTTCTGTTATTATACCAATTAAATGATTATTTCTAACTACTGGGAGCCCTCCAATGCCTTTGGTCTCCATTATACTGCATATATCGCCTAATCGTGTTTGAGAATTGGTAGTTGTCACGTCTTTTATCATAATATCTGTGAGTGTGGTATTCAGGATTTCTTCAGCATCATTTGTGATTAATTTTTCAAATGCAGTATTGTTACCTAAGAATTTTAAGATGTCTGTTGAAGTAACAATTCCAACAAGTTTATCATTTTCGGGATGAGGTGTCTTCCTTTCTTCTCCAATTACTGGGATTCTTCTAAGTTTATTTCTAACCATAATTTTAGATGCCCCTTCAATTCGGGTTCCTGGAGTGGTAGTTATAAGTGATGTGGTCATGAAATCTTCCACAATTTCATCAGTCAGGACTCCTGAGAGAAGAAATACAAAATCCCTTTCTGAGATTATACCTACAATTTTTTCATTTGAATCTATTATTGGAAATGCTCCAACTTTTTTTTCAAGCATTTTGGAAACTGCGTCACCTATGGAACTTTTATGACTTAAAACTTCTACATTAGTTGTCATAATTTCTCTTACAGGATCATTTATGGCAGATAAGAAATTACCATCGTGTTTTTTTTCTAAAATTTGATACTTGTCCCCTCCACCTAAAAAGTCAAGTATGTCCATGGCAGTTACAATTCCACGGAGTTTCCCGGTCCCCGGGTCTGTAATTGGGAGCCTTCTAAATTTGTTTTTTACCATTATTTCTGCAGATTCTTTAATTGTAGCACTTTGAGGCACTGTTACTACTTCTTTTTTGGCGATGCTCATAATATCGCCTTCGTGTTCTGTAATGTGGGTTTCAAACTCCAATGGAGCTCTTTCTCTAGATTTTACTATATTTATTAGTTCTTTTCTTCTCATGAGTACACCTCATATGAAACTAAACCTGAAGTAATCTCTAAAAATAAATTTGAAATATT
>JAEZKE010000065.1 GCA_023436175.1 Methanobacteriota archaeon | reverse complement strand
TCAAATTTCACATATATTGCTTTTGCCATTTAGTTTACCTCCTTTTTCATCTGGTTTTTATACCATCCATCGGCATGATCTTAATTTCAACTTTTGTATATATAAAAGTTTTTGCCAAATAGGATTTTAATTGAAGAAATGTGTAGCATTCGAAAATTTTATGAATTTTCGATACGTCAAAAACAAAGTTTTTGACAGCATTTCTGAACATTGAAAATTTTTTACAAAAATTTTCAAAACATTAAAAATGTAGTTCAATCTAAAGATTATTCCCGCAGCAAAGCTTACGAAAAACTTAGTTTTTAGAGCCCTCGAACATGAAACATGCGAAACTTTCAAAAACCCCAGGTTTTTGAAGCACAAATCGTAGATTTGTAAGCTTCGTTTCACTGCATGCAAAACTGAAAGTTTTGCGGTTCAAGAAACACTCAAACACGAAGTGTTTGGTGCATGTGAGAAATGAAATTTCTCACGGTTGCAAATCAATTAATTTGCAAACATCGGAAATCTTCGATTTCCGAAAGCCTACGGTTTCTTTCAACGTCAAAAACTTCGTTTTTGACAGTGTTCAGGGGATCGAAAGCTGTCACAATTCTTTGAATTTTTGAGCAGTCGGTTCCAATCTAAAATAGTTTTAATTAAAAAACATTAGAAGAACTAGTATATAATAGGTATAAGATCATTACTTATATACTTTGTTGTGTCGCCAGATAACATGATAAACGAGCAAAATATTAGTTTTTAAGGAAAATAATCCATTAAATCAAATTAAATTTAATAACTAAAATTATTAAAAAATATTTTTAAGTTTAACCTAAACTACTATTTTTTTCATGATCAATATTAAATCCCATTATACAAACGCTTTCCAAGGAAAGATGATAATTTTTCATCCTTAAGAGCAGTGACAACATTATCTATATCATATTTAACCCTATAAATTGTAGCTTTCCTATTAAATACATCTAAAAGAGCAAAAGATGCTCGATTGTCACCATCTCGTGGCTGACCTACACTCCCCTGATTAAAAACAAGTTTATCTCCAAATTTCTTTATAAAAGGAACATGAGTATGGCCCATTATTAAAATATCTGCATTTTCAGATTCAAGAAAAGATTTTAAAGTAGAATCTGGAGTATACGGGAAAATATATTCACTTATAGGATCTTTAGGACTGCCATGAACAATTACAATATCTACGCCATCTAATTTAAGCCTGATTTTACGCTTTAAATTATGTAAAAATTCCGTGTTTTTATCTTTTATAACTTTCCTTGTCCAAACTATTGCTTCTTTTGCGTATGGATTAAATCCATTAGTATCACCAGTCACACAGGCAAGATCATGGTTTCCAGTTACAGAAATAGCTTTTAACTTTCTAAGTTTTTCAATACATTCATTTGGTCTTGCATAGTACCCAACAATATCTCCACAGCACAGGATCCTGTCAGAATCTACTTTCTCAAGTACCATTTCTAATGCATCTATATTGCTATGTATATCAGAAATAACAGCTAAAATCATAGAGAAATTAAGTAAAAGTAACAGCAGATATAAGTAAAAAAACAAAAAAAAGTTGAGTTAAAAGGCTTATAACCTTTTAACAGCTAATTCAACGTCTGATGCTTTGACGGTTTTTCTTCCAGCGTGTTTTGCAAGTTTAACAGCTTCTGAAGCTATTACTTCCCCTTTTTCTTCTAAAGCTTTTGCTAAAGCTTCTCTTGCGTCATCACTGACTCTTTCCGCACCAGCATTTTTTATTATTCTTCCAATTGGAGCAATTGGTAATTCAGCCATAAACAATCACCTCATTTTTATTTTGTTATTATAAAGTGTTCGAATTCTCCTATATATATTTATCGTTTTTTTCTGTGATTATTTGAAAATCTATATGGTTTTTGGCCAGTTGAAGTCGATCCATATGATAACTGGTCACCACAATTTAAACCATATGATTTTTTGACCTACTTAACCAAATTATATGATACTTGCTCATGGAAACATGAACACTATGATTTTGAGTGTACCAAAAAAGAATCAGCTAAAAAGATAAGTTAAAATTAGTTAAAAAAAAAGCTGGGCTGAAATTGATTATCTCTGGCTTAAAATACGAGAAAGCTCGTTAATATCCGCATCAATTTCAACAGGTTTTACACACGCATCTATAGCAGTATTTGGATCTTTTAATAAGTGTCCAGTTACAATACAGACTACCTGTTCATTTTTATCCACTTCGCCATTTTCTACAAGTTTCTTAAGGCCTGCAATGGACGCTGCAGATGCCGGCTCTACACCAATTCCCTCGGTTCTTGCAAGTAATTTCTGAGCACTTAAAATCTCATCATCAGTTACGGTTTCTGCATAACCATTAGATTCATTTATTGCTCTGATGGCTTTTAAAGCGCTTACAGGTGCACCTATCCTTATTGCAGTTGCAATGGTTTCAGGATTTTCAAAAGGAACAATATCTTTTTTATTTTCACGTATTGCCCTAACAATTGGCGCTGCCCCTTCAGCCTGAATTCCGGTCATCATTGGAAGATCTTCCATAAATCCTGCTCTATGGAATTCTTTGATTCCTTTCCATATGGCCGAGATATTACCTGCATTTCCAACAGGCAAAATAATCCTGTCTGGTGATTTCCATCCAAGATCATCCACAATTTCAAATCCAATTGATTTCTGCCCTTCTAATCTGAAAGGATTTACTGAATTTAAAAGATATAATTTACCTTCAAGTGCGAGTGCAGTTACTGTTTCAAGGGCTTCATCAAAGTTTCCTCTTATTGATAGAACTTCAGCACCGTGGAACATCGCCTGGGCAAGTTTTCCAAGAGCAACTTTTCCAGAAGGTAAAAGCACTACACATCTCAGTCCTGCTCTTGCCGCATAAGCTGCAAGAGATGCAGATGTATTTCCAGTGGATGCACATCCAACGGTATTTACTCCAAGTTCCATAGCTTTTGTTATTCCGACACTCATTCCCCTATCTTTAAAACTTCCAGTTGGATTTGAACCTTCCACTTTAACATAAAGTTCTACACCAAGTTCTTTACCGAGTTTATCACATTTACAAAATGGAGTTCCACCCTCCTCAAGTGTTACAATTTTAGCAGGGTCTACAGGCATGAATTCCTTATATTTCCACATTGTAGATTTCCTACAGGCGAAAATATCCTTTGAAACATCTGGTTCGCATGTAACTTCTAATATTGAGCCACATTCTTTACAGGTATATATTATCTCATCTAAATCGTATTCTGCGCCACAAGTTATACATTTTATCATTAAAGTCCTCCAAATAGTTATACATTATACCCCTTCAGGGCTGATCAAAGTAATAAAAACAACATATTACACAATCATAAATTACGTATTGCACTTCTAATTTTTAAATATTCCCTATAAAAAATAAATAAGAAAAAAGTCTTAATGCTATTTTTTATTGCAAATCCATAAGCAAGTAATTAGCCCTCTTTTTTAGAAATCACTAAATTATTCAATTGAATGAAAAATTTTACCGATTAGGAAAGATAATATTAAAAACTGTTAAACAGTGTTCACATGATCAAAAAAGAATTTAAAATATAAAAAATTTAAATTTATTTCATTTCAGCAAATGCATTTTAAATTATGCCTTTAACATAAGATGCCCATCCAATGGTGAAATTAGCCTCTATAATTGCTGCAATAAAGATTAAAACCGCTGCAATTACAAATAGAGTCAGAGATTCTTTAAACTCTTCGTAATTCACATTAAATATCTGTCCAATTTGATCCCCTACCGGCATATATTTTTTCATATGGGTCATATCACTTATAATATGAATGATACAGCTTGCAAGCCTGAAACCAGCCGCACCAGCTATAATAATACCTGCAATTTCAAACACACCATGAGGAAGAGTATACAATATAAAATCCCCAATAACAAATTTAGAGGCAGCATATCCAATAAAAAGCCCATTGAAAAGCAAATATCCTGCTGAAACTAATCCGAATACAATTCCTCCACCATATATGAAAAGTGCAATTTTAATATTATTTGCAAATATAGAAAGCGTGGTAAGTTTTATCTGGCCGTTGTTTACACCTTCTTTAAGAGATTTCAAAGTGCCTGACAGGAATTGATCGATCATTCCGGACAGGAAATAACCAGCAAACATAGATGCAAAAAATATGAATGCTGAGGCTATTAAAAATGTTTCGTTTCGTTTATAAAGACCGGTGAAAAATCCATAATGCTTTTCTTCTTTTGAAAATCTTCCATCTAACATTTGGGTTCCCTATCCAATATTTTTTGAGCTTTTTCCTTTGCTTCTTCTCTTTTACACGAGAATTCTTCAAAGAAATTTTTCATCATGCTTGCTGCATTCTTTTTGCATTCTCCACACATAATACTACCGCTTTTGCATGATTCACGCAGCTCTTCAAGTTTCTTCTCCGATGGTTCCAGGTGATACACTAACAATTCATAGATAGTACAGTCTTCTGGAACTCCTCCTAACTTACGCTGTTCCTCTAAACTTTCTCTTCCACCAGATTTGGCTGATTTAACCTTTTTTTCTACAGATTTAGGTGAATCACTTAAAAATATAGCTGATTTAGGTTTACTGCTTGACATCTTATCTCCAGTAAGTCCAGTCATAAACCTGTGATAAGTCGAGGAAGGGGATATAAAGTTAAATTTACCTTTAAAACGTTCAGCGATATCTCTTGTAAGTCTTATATGAGGATCCTGATCTGGCCCTACAGGCACTACAGTAGGTTTTGGACCGCCGCATTCTTCAGTTTGAGGAAGTAAAATGTCTGCAACCTGAATCAGCGGAGCATACATATGGGCAATATTAGTACTCCCTGAAAAACCGTAAATAGCTCTCATTTCATTAAAATTTACCTTTTTTGACAGAATATATGCAAGATCTCCCAGATTACGATTTTCTGATTGAAGATATACATTCACATTTTCTTTTTCAAGATCTAGACCAAGAGCTATATAATTTGTGATATATTCAGAGATTGCAAGTTCTCTTGATTCTTCAAAATCAATTCCTCTTGCAGAATATGCTTCCATGTCTGCTATAGGAATGTAAATATCTGCCCCTTTTTTTTGATACCATATAAGTTGATCTACAATCATTTTATGGCCTATATGCATTTTTCCACTCGGCATCATCCCGCTTACAACAGCAAAATCCTTTCTTTCCCTCATTGCTTTAAGTATTCTCCCATAATCTCTCTGTCCAAAAATTATATTTCTCTGCATTAAGGGATGAGGGTTATCTATCTCTTCTTTTAAATTTCCAAATGGTTTAATTCCAAACTGTTTTGTAAGTTTTTCATAATCAATGATTGATGAACTCCATGGATCTATCAATTAATCACCTAGTTAAATTGAATATTATGATTTAATAATTTATTTCCATTTTATAAATGAATAATAAAATTGACATGGTCATATAATATTATAATTCATTTTATAAAAACATCACGGGAAATTTATGGTCTGTCTATTCTATAATTCCATGTATACTCTATTAAATTAATTATTATTCTACAACGGTACTTTCATCATGTGATGAATAAAATTTATATTTATTTTTTAAAAATATCGTGAGAAAATTAGTTTATGGCTGCCTTCCACAATTCCACGTGCTCTGATTATCTATACTCCCATATTATAATGAATAAAATCTGGTTGTATTCTTTTTATAAAAACATCACTGGAAAATAGTTTATGGTCTTGTCCATTCTACATTATAATAAGTAATATCATTTTCTTCGTCAACCACGGCAAATAAGAGCTTTTTATTAACTCCATGCGCCACCCGCACATAACTTGAAAAATCAGATATCTTAATCTCATAATCTTCTGATGCCACTTTTACAAGAAAATCAGAGTGACCATCTCCGGGAGATTTTCCTCGTTCATAAAGCCTAAATTCAGAGCCGTATTTAAAACCAGTCTTTACAACATAGCCTCTATTTCGAAGATCCCTGAAAACAATGTACCTTGAAAACAGATCCTCTTTACGAATTATTTGAAACATTTCATCGAGTGGTACTATTTTTCCATCCTTTAAAATAGTTATTCTTTCTTTTTCTGTTAGATAAAGCGCTTCAATCAGTGAAAGCTGTAATCCTTCTTCATCCATGTTTCCATAATGACTTTTCTCGTGAAGTTTTGTTCCTTTTTTATCTTTTACTATAACTACCTTTTCGGATAACTCTGCATCCATTTTTTCACCTGATAAGTCTTAAAATTAAATGATTTAGATCATATTCTAAATCTATTTCTTAAATTATTTTTTTTCAATATAATATTAAAATTATTTCGTAATTTAGCATGTCTTAAGATCAATTTCATTTTTACCAAGAAAATGAGTTAGTCTATTTACAAATGCAATAATCTTAACGTATCTATTTTTCAATTATAGCATGTCTTCTCTTAAGATCAATTTCTTTTTTACCAAGGAGAGCCATAAACTCAGCTATAAGCCCATCAAGGAACAAATGAGTACTATCTTCAAAAAGAGTTCCCATAGGAGTTAAGTCATCGTAATGTCCTTTTAAAACCTTGGAGGTGTAGTGTTTCCATGGCTGCTTAGTTTTACTTTTTATATCTATTGTAACATCTAAACTTTCAGCTAACCTTGATTCAATATTTCCTGTTATTCCAATCACTTTAGCATTAACTTCTTTTGCTGTTTCAGCAGCTAGTGCAACAGTTCTAGTTTCTCCAGAGCCAGATATAGCAATTAAACAGTCTGCTTCTTTAATTGCGGGAGTTGTGACGTCCCCAACTACATGAACTGTAAATCCAAGGTGCATTAACCTCATTGCAAATGCTTTTCCCACTAATTCTGACCTTCCAGTACCTACAATAAACACGCAGTCTGAATTCACAATGGTGTCTATCATTTTAGAAACTTGTTCTGCGTCAATTTTTTCTATAACTTCAATTGCATGTGTTGTTATTTCTTTAGCTGTTTTTTTTACGTATTCCATTTCTATTCCCTGTTTAATTTAGTTATATATCGATTAAATCAGAGTATTTTACCTGCCAACCTGCAAACCGATGATTCGCTGGTTGATCAGGAATACAATGATTAAAGCCCAGTTATTCTTAAACCGGCTAATTTGATTTTATTTCGAATATTAAGATTTATAAGCAACGGAGTTATTTTTTCAACAATTCTTGCATTTTCAAGCGGACCACAGTCTAATGATCTTACATTTGGAATCTTTTCTGCAAGTGCCATAACTTCTTTCCTGGCTTTTTCATCATCACTAGATACAAGACAATCACAATCTACATCATTTTTAACATTTAATAAACTTGCAGCACTTATATTGTTAAAAGCAGAAACTACTATTGCATTAGTGTCTTCGAGTAATTCAGCAGTTCTCTCAGCTGCAGAACCCTGCCATACATCCACATATCGTGTTGGCCTGCCCCCTAAACAGCCGTCCAATGGAACTGTAGCATCAATGACTATTTTGTCACCGATAAATTCTTTTATACTTTTAAGGGTTATTATTTGAGCCTGCAGAGGTACTGTCAGCAGTATTATATCTCCTTCTTTTGCCGCGTCCACATTATTTGAACCTCGAATATTTGAAACTTCTTCGCCATCTAACATTTCCTTTACAGTATCTACAGCATTCTCTGCCTTTTTTACATCTCTTGACCCGATTATAATGTCTTCGCCTGCTTTCACAAATCTTAACGCCAAACCAAGTCCTTGATCTCCTGTTCCACCTATTATTGCAATTTTCATAAAAAAATCTCCCATTTACTTAAATTTACACCTAAAAAAGGAATATTTGTTTTTATGTTTATATTTTATAAAACCTTTTTCTAAGTAATCAATTTTTAAATACATTTCCCGGAAAAAGATAATATTTTAATTTAACTTATTTGAAGTCAAAATTCGGTATCAACTGAAAAGTTATGTTAGTATACCCTGATTAAATTTTAATCTAACAATATTCAAAAGTAAATTAAACACATTTTAAAATTAAGCATTGAATATCAAACAATTTTTGTTAATATCTATTCATCATTATTATAACTCAATATAATTAGATTTACTGTATTTTATTTTTTGTAAATTCTGCCAGTAATGTTTTGATTTTATTTTCCTCTTCAAGAGATTCATCCTTATATTCATTAATACGTACCCATATCAAATTTTTTTGAACAGCAAAGTAATGGCCACTATCCAATAATATTTTAGCAAATTCATTGGTATCTTCCTGGTTTTTAAAATGTATGTACCTCGTGTATGTTATTGTTAACATTTCTTGCTCTACTTTCATAACATCATATTTGTAATATTTAGTTTTAATATTTTAAGAAAAACTCACCATTACTTTTCAAATGCTCTACCACAACCCCTGATACTATCCTTAACCTTATAATAACTTGCATTAAAGGAGGTCCACAACATGCGATTTAGCGTTATTAAATATGAAGAGGAAAAAACAGCTTACT